>JBIKQN010000095.1:0-6094 GCA_044349615.1 Phycisphaerales bacterium | reverse complement strand
CACCGTCGTTTCCAACGCCAGTGATCGTCTCCTCAACGTCTACAACGTCAACCTGACCACCACTCAGGCCGGCTCCACCCTCGCTACCTTTGTACAGGCAGCTGGTACGGCCACCCGTGGTTGGAAGCCCGATGCCACTACCTCCACCCGCAGCAACATCGTCGACAGTTTCATGACGATCGGTGTTGCCGGTGGCGCCCCTTACTACGGTCAGTACTACGCTGCCGCCAATACCAGCCCTGACGGCAACTTCACCAACTGGTCGTCGGTTGCTCCAACCGTGCCAGTGAACGCTGGTTGGTTCCTGACCCCACCGACCCTCCCAGACAACGTGGCTGAGTCGATGAGTGGCATGACTGGCAACCGCACGAATACTGGTACGGCTGGCACATCCAACCTTGGTATCTGGTGCGCTCACTTGGTCATAGCGCCTGGCACCACCAGCCTTTGGTGGGCCGGCTCCGCGGCGGTCAAGGATGGCGTCACTGGTGCAACTGTCATCACCACCACCGGATCGTGGAGTCTCGGGACGCTTTCTCCCCCACCAGTGGACTCCGACGGCGACGGCATCCCAAACTCCGTCGATGCCTGTCCCACCGTCTTTGGTACCTGCAGCAATGGCTGCCCACCGAACATTTGCGGGACATGCGGACCCGTGGACACTGACGGTGACGGCGTTCCGAACTGCCAAGACAACTGCCCCGCCGTTGCCAACCCAACGCAAGCTGACTGCAACGGAAACGGCATCGGCGAAGCGTGTGAAAACTTCACCGACTGCAACTACACCGGTCTTCCTGACTCATGCGATATTGCCGCAGGCACCAGCCTTGATGCAGACACCAACGGCATCCCCGATGAGTGCCAGGTGGACTGCAACATGAATCAGATTTCTGACCTGCAAGAGATCTTCAACGGTTCTGTTCCCGACGCTAACGCTGATCGAGTTCCCGATACCTGCCAAGGCGCCATTTATGTAACTAGCGATAGCGGCAACCTTGGCGCACCATCGGGATTCGATGTGCGTGCCTTTACGATCCCCGAAGCTCTGTATTCCGAATCCACCGTGACCGTGACGATCGATGCACGCGGTGACCTGAACGGTACAACTGAGTTTGTCAATGTGGCACTCAATGGAGGACCAGAACAGCGGTTCTTCCAGACCACAGGTAACAGTTGCCCAAGCACACCAGACCGCGCCACTATCACCCTCAGCAGGCAGCAATACGCGGCACTCCTCGCTGCCGGGAACGGTTCATTGACGGTCACTGCAACCTGCCCAATCACAGTGGACCCAACGGAGTGCAAGGGCAATGGCCTGACACAAATCAAGGTCAGTTACTTAGGCATCAACCCCGCCACTGGCGATTGCAATCACAACAATCGACTCGACATCTATGAAATCTACGAGGGTCTCGTTCTAGATTGCAATCACAACAATATTCCAGACAGCTGCGACACTGGGCGTGGTGGATTCGCTGATTGTGATCTTGATGGCACTATCGATATCTGCCAAATCGCAACCAACCCCACACTTGACTGCAACTCGAACGGCATCATTGATAGTTGCGACCTTGCAGACGGCGGCACCGCCATCGATTGCGATCAGAACGGGCGCATTGATAGTTGCCAGGTGGCAGAAAACCCTAGTACCGACTGCAACGGCAACCTGCGTCCAGATGTGTGCGACCTCGCAGAAGGAGGCACCACCATCGACTGTGACCAGAACGGTCGCATTGACAGTTGTCAGGTGGCAGAAAATCCCGGCACCGACTGTAACGGCAATTTAAGCCCAGACGCGTGCGATCTTGCTGCAGGAACCAGTGCTGATATTGATGCCAACGGTAAGCCTGATGAGTGTCAGACTGTGACCGTACCCGGGCAGTATGCAGGGATCCAAGCGGCCATCGATACGGCGCCTTCGAACGAAATGCGCATCATCTCGGTAGCCGAAGGCACCTACGCAGGACCGATTGCCTTCAATGGCAAACCTGTGATTGTGCGCGGGATAAGCGCGGCAACCACGGTGATTGAGGGTAATGGCAATCAGACGGTCTCCGTCGTCCGATTCACTGGCGCCGAGCCAGCGATCGCTGCACTTGAGCGAGTCACTATTCGCGGGGGCAACAGCGGGACGCCGGTACCAGGCTCGCCTACCGCTCTCGCGGGCGGAGGCGTCTTTGGGATCGACAGTGCAGCAAGCGTTCGCGACTGTGTGGTCGAGCAGAATGCAGGCGGCTTTGGCGGCGGCATGTACTTCTTGCGTTGCAGCGGTGAAGTGCGCAGTACCACCATTCGAAACAACAACGCCAGTTCTGATGGTGGTGGATTCCAAGCCAACCAAGGCACGCAGCGACTCTCTGATGTGATAATTGAGAACAACACCTGCAACTCACGTGGTGGTGGTGTGCACCTCGTTCAAGGGAATCCAACGCTGATGCATGTGATTGTGCGCAACAACTACAGCAACGGCCTCATTGGTGGCGTGTCTTGGTACGCGATTGGTAGCGCCACAGCATCCGCATCACTTGATCTCTGTGAGGTGACAGGCAACAGTGCCCTCATCGCGCAAGGTGGCATCGGTATCTCCGCACCAACTACCGGCACGCCGAGTATCTCGATGCGCGCTACCAATGTCTGCAACAACACCCCGCGACCAAACGTCAGCGGTGCATGGGCCAACCTTGGCAACAACACTATCTGCGATTGCGTCGGTGACCTGACGCTTGATGGAGTGATCAACGGCGCGGATCTCGGCATCTTGCTTGGAAGCTGGTTTGAATGCCAAGGTGGATGCGCATCGGATCTCAACAGCGACGGCATCGTCAACGGCGCGGACCTTGGAATCCTGTTGTCGGCATGGGGTCCATGCGACCAGTGACCCTGGGTCGCCCCGAGCCCTTGCACCCCCACCAACCACAACGCGGGCGCCATGGGACAATCCCCTGGTGCCCGCGTTGCTTTCCATCCCCGATACTGATTGGCGTGATGGTGCGCTGACTTCGCGAACACACAACGATTGCTATGTGCCAGCACTTGCTCAAGATCCAGGTAGCGGTGCTGTTGTTGATTCGTGTTCGGATGCATATGCGTCTGCTCGTAGCTTCCATACCTGCGACCGCCACACCACTGCGGAACTTGGGTTTGGAACAGGCCTGGCGTTTCTGTTGGCATGGGCTGACTTCCGCGCACATGCTCCCGCCCACGCACAGCTCGATTGGGTAAGCGTGGAGTCTGCCCCGCTTGATGCAGCCACCATGCAGCGCGCCTTCGCTGCGATTGATCCACGAAGCGCTTCGCTTGTTGCACCGCTCGTTGCTGAATTGCTGCGCGAACTTCCGCCACGCATTCGTGGCATTCATCGACGTGCCTTTGACGGCGGTCGCGTCCGCCTCACGCTTCTCTTTGGCGATGTGCTTGAGTTGTTGCCCGTCACTGACTTCTTCGCCGATACTTGGCTTCTTGATGGTTTCGCGCCGGAACATAATCCCGACATGTGGTCGGCCGAGGCCCTAGCGCAAGTAGCAGCGCACTCGAGGATCGGCACGACGGTCTGTGGACGATTTGCCCCGCCTGAAGTGCAAGAAAGACTGAAATCACTGGGATTTGAGTTCACACACACAAATCCCAATTCGCCAGCCGGCTCGCCCTGTGCCACTCACGCCGCGCTCCACTGCACGCTTGGGCGCACCACTGAGCCGCGTGCCTTTCGGAAACTTCCACGCTGGTTTGCTATTCCGAATCCGATAGCCGCACCCACGAGTACCCAGACCATCAATGCCATCGTCATTGGGGCTGGTCTTGCTGGCGCCTCCGCCGCGCGTGCGCTCGCAGAGCGCGGAATGCATGTGACCGTCATTGATGCTGGCTGTGCAGCCGGGCGCGCGTCTGCAGCCCCACGTGCTGTCCTTGCTCCATACCTTGCAAGTTGGCAGAGTCCACAGACACGCGTGGTTGCACAGGCATTCATGCTTGCACGCGCCGTGATGGAGCGTGTTGGTGCGCCACTCAACCCTTGTGGGTTGCTTCATCCGGTGAATAGTGATGATGAGTGGGGCTATGAACAGTCCATCGCAGAATGGGGCTGGCCGCCAGAGATGCTGCGCTTAATCAGCGCAGACGAAGCAACGAAGGTCGCTGGAACACAACTCAGCAATGCGACCAACCCCGAAGGTGCGCTCTTCGTGCGTGATGCGGCTACCACGCGACCTATCGAAACTGTGCGCGCTCTGCTTACACATTCAGCAATCACACTGTATGAGCACGCACCCGTGGCCCGCCTACGCCACAACGGAAACCAGTGGCATGTTGATACTGAAGATGGCCGCACTCTTGATGGAAGCGTCGTGGTGATTGCTACAGCTGGCATTCCCGCCGCGGCGTTGCCCGATATGCCTGAGGCTCTCGCTTCAGACGCACTTCCATCTATTCCGTTCAACGCCACGCGTGGGCAGCTTTCAAACCTGGCGTTTGATGATTCATTTAGTGGCGCAAGCGCTGTACCGCACACCATCGTCAGTGCTCATGGATTTGCAATGCCGCCGGTTGATGGCGCGCTGTGCGCCGGCGCAACCTACGAGCGCGAACGACTTGCCAACGGACCAACGCCGCATGATGACGCAGTGAATCTTGGGCACATTGAGCGCCTGCTTCCTGCGCTTGCCGCATGCACACCAGACCGACGCGGCGCTTGGGCTGGTATTCGTACATCAGTGAATGACCACTGTCCCGTGATCGGACCGGTCATCATTGATGCACAATTCCGCGAGTCCTTCGCGCGCCTGCCGCATGGCCCATTCGCCGCAGCGTGGCCGGATGCACCTATGATTTCTGGGCTATATGTAACGCTTGCGCACGGCTCGCGCGGAACATCAACAGCATTTCTAGCTGCGGAACTGATTGCCGACATGGTGTGCGGGACACCCCGTTGCATCACCGATGATCTACTGCCTGCTGTACTACCGCAGCGATTTCTTGTGCGTGAATTGCGTACGGGAACTCGCGAGTAGACGCGCGAGTAAACGCGCGCACATCGCTTAGCTCACCGAACGACATCACAAAATAGAATCTTCTTCAGTGGCCACGCATCAAAGTCTTGACGCGCTACAAGGCGGTCGCCGAGTTCTGGAGCATGGATACGAACTTGCGCTAGATCTCCGTCGGACAAAACCACAACACCATCCGGATGCGAATCGATCCATCGATGCAGTTCATCCGGGTATTCCGCCACATCAAGCCAACGACCCAGGTACCAATCGATGGTGAGATTGCGCAGTCGATAGACGATCAACGGTCGCGTCTCGGCTGCAACCGCTCGTGCCACCGGGCGAGCGCCCATCACGTCCATGGCTACATCTTCCGCATGGTGGAAACCGATCCATACGAAGACCATGGCTGCGAAATACACCCCAAGTGCAGGAAGTCGCCTTTGGCGTAGCGGCCACCACGCCAGCATGATCCACGTGGCGACCATTGCGGGAATAACAGGGAGCGTTAGCCATAACAGGGTCCAGCCCGTAGCCCATGCCGGAGCGGATCCCCTCAGAATCAGCACAATTGCTGCGGCTGGCAGCAACGTTCCAACACCGGTCATCGCGATGGCCGTGGTGTAACGCACATCCGGCGGCTTCGTACCAGCTGGTGCATCGACCATTGATCCATTCACCCAGCGCGAAAGCATTCCGGCAACCAACATGGCAAGTGGTGGTGCAAGCGGCAAGATGTAAGTGGGTGACTTGCGGCTCAGGATGCTGAATCCAACGAGTGGAAGAATTACCGCCACCAACAGCAGCGCACGTTGATCACCGGCTCGCAAGTAAGCCCACGCACGCGAAAGCGTCATGTTAAACCAGGGCAGTGTGAGCATGGTGGTCGCTGGGAAAAAGCCGGCAAGAAACACAATAAAGAGCAGCCACCACGGATCGTTCAGACTCGTGCCCGTGAATCGATCAATGAATTCGAAATTCCATACTGCAAGCGCCCGAACTGGATCTGTCACCCAGTAGCCATACGCCACAAATCCGAGTGGTGCAATGGCAAGCGGCAATCCAAGAATTGGAACAAGCAAGCGGATCTCCCGCATACGGCCAGCGAGCGC
>JBIKQN010000179.1:0-4433 GCA_044349615.1 Phycisphaerales bacterium | reverse complement strand
CGGTTGCAGCTTGCAACGACTCCCACAATGTATCGGTCCGTGCGTGCAACACGGCCCATGCAGTCACTGGGACAGGTTGCAATGTCGCCTTCTCGAACGCGTACAACGCGGCGCATTCGGCGTGGGAACAGAGCGTGGCGATGGCCCTGGTGATGCAGGTCACCTGCCTGCTGCTGTGCACGGCGGGGACCGGGGGCTTTGGGCTCTTCTTTTGTGCTGCGGGCTGCCTAATCCCTACAGTTTCGGCGCAAGCGGCTTGCTCCAGCATCTTCGCCTCGGCAATCAATGAGGCGGTAGCCGTGCGGAGTGCCTGCGTCGCGGCCGCCGATTTCACCCGCAGGAATTGCATGATGGCTGCGGCGGCGACTCGTGAAGACTGCATCACGGCCGCGATGAATGTGTGTACCGCTCAGGTAGTACTCTGCCATTAGGATTTGTGGATCACAGCACATGATGATGCGGAATCGAACGATCGCGGTCGGCTGTTGCGTGGCAATGGCGTGGGCACCTGTACTGCTTTATGTGTGGGTGTCTCACGCCGTGCATGTCGTCTCCCCAGCTCAGCCGGCAAGATGGATCGTCGAGCTGGGCGTCGCCCCTTGGCTAACGATTGGTAGTGACGCCGCTCGGTCCGCTTCGTCGGGTTTCGGTAGTTGGAGCATCGATCTGTTTGGAGTTCTGCTGGATATGGCCTTGTCCCTGACGTGGGTGCTACTGGCATGGTTTGTTGTGCGCTGGCTCGTAAAGAATTCAGCGCTCGTGCAGAAATGCGATCGGTGCGGATACGCCTTGCAAGGGCGAGCGGAACCCGTGTCTTGCCCAGAGTGTGGAGAGGCGCAACGAGCGGAGGACCGCGCCCTCGCAATCTCGCGGCGTTCGTGGTTCTTGCTCTTCACGGCACTCGCCATCTGTGGAACCGCCGGCGCCGGACTCGCGATTGAAGTGGCGCTCCGCGCGGCTTCCACAGTCACCATTGGGTTGAATCCTTCCGGCACGAGCTGGAACCCAGACTGGTGGCCCAACGAGCTCTTGGGCTGGTTTCTCTGCCTCTTTGCGCTTGGCGGAGGCACTTTCGCCGTATGGCTGTATAGCGAGCCTTGCAAGCACCCCCCTGATCGCCTTGCCAGCTTGTTTAGGCGAATCTCCCGCTGAGTCGGTGGGCGTTGCCGCAGTACGCGGCTTTGGAACGAACCGAAGAACTCAGACAGCGCCGAAAGCGGCCCCCTGCCCCACAAACGCTCATTCGGCCGTGAACCGGAGAGCGCGATCAGGGGCCGTTAAAAAGAATTTTCAAAATCAGGCGGATTGCCCTGTCACAGCGGGGCGGGTCAGACGGTGATAGGGGTGACGGAATGTATCGAACCCCTGTCACCGTACTGACCGAATCAGAATCGAGCCAAAGTCCTAATCGCTGTCATTGATTCACCGCACCCAACCCTATAGAGAAATTACAAATATGAACTCGTTAACTTCTCGGCTTGCGACAATCTCAGCCAGCGCCCTATGCGGAACTATCGGAATAACACTCCTCGCTGCTGGAACCGTCAACGATTCAACGCTGCAAGACCTCGGCAGCACACTCAGCCAAACTGAAATCGAAGCGAGATTTCATGAAATCGAGGTAGTTCTCCTTATCAGCGGATACGACACAATGGAAGCCTCCAGAATCGCTGCCGTCATCGTGTACGGAGAAGATCCCGACGCGCCAGTAGGAGGCAATCAGTCGACGGCGCTCCTCACACCGATGTGCTATTGGATAGACGTCACCGTGTACTACTGCGATTCCTCTGGGCGAATCAAGAGCAAGACTCTCCACGTTCAGCGTGCATGCTGGAAGACTCTCGTGGGGACGATTGGGCCGATGTGTCCCGCTCCACTGTGCGGAAGCGGACAGAGGCCAGTACTTCAGTTCCAGTTGCTCGCGGGATGTGACGCGGACGTGGCGAGCAGCTGCGTTTTGATTGAGAACCTCTCGTGGCAGGCAATGACCGCCAGCTGCGACCGAGCGCCGCCGCAAATGGCTTGTTCCAGTTGCTTTCCTACGAGCCTCTGTTCAACCTGGGCGTGCGTAAATTGGAGCGAAGCGGCGCCCAATGGCTGTCCGAACTGCCCCTGATAGTTGCAAAGGGTAGACGAGTTCAATTCAATCGCACCTGGAGGACAATTGATCAAGTTGAATCGTGTGCTTGTTCGGCGTGCGCTGCTTCTCGGCCCGTTGGTGATTGCCGCGGGAGCCACTGCAGCGCCTCCGCCCGTTACGTCTGCGGAGCTGACCTCAGCTTTGGCGGCGTGTCCGGACTTCAAGCTCGACGCATGGCTAGTCGTCGACCAACTCCATGATCGATTAATCGCAGACTGGCGCGCGCTTCCGTCGATGCAATCCGCATCCGCCCTTCAGCGGTCGTTGGAACTGCGATTTGCAGACGACCTCGGGGCGGCGTCCGGAATCTCCGCCGAGAGTGTTGCGACCCTCAAACTTGCCATGGAGGAAGCCTGGCTTCGACGTCGGCTGAAGGAGCTTCAGGTCAAGACCTGCATACCGGCGACCGACGAGGTCGTTGATGTTCCGGGGTTACGCCAGCGACCGGAAGTCGCCAACGCGCGGGCCGCTGCGATCCTGGCACTCCAGATCCTCGTGGCCGAATCCGAACGACAAGTCGCCCGCGGAGAGTCGCCCAGAAGTGTGTCGGTTCTCGCTCCTTCGGATGCCGAGATGGTGGCCCTTCGCAACTTTGCGAAGTGCATCGAATCGGTCTCGGACGCTGCAGGGCACGAGGAGACATCGAAGATGCGCGAACGCCTCGCGGCAGCGATCGCTCGGGCTCCTCGTGATCTTGCCCTTACGCGGGCAAACGTGATCTTGCGATGCCTTCCGGGTCTCGATGCGCAGCAATCGGATTGCGTCCGGCAGTGGCTCGAAGGCCAGCGGGCACTGCGTATTGCCGCGCTGGCGGAACTCGCAGCGCTGGTCATGAAGCAAGACGGGGACGTCAGCAGACTCACCGAATTGCTCCACAGAGGTACCGGCGAATTGGGTGCCCTCGCTGAGGTGAGCGAATGCCTTCCGGAAGACACGGTAGAGGCAGCACGGGCGTTGTTGGGGCATTGGGACGCGCTTCCGGATCCCGTGTCGGCGGCTCGAGTGCTGATCGGTGATCGTGGCGCATCTGAACTGCTCGAACTTGAGCCTGCAAGCGTGACTCCGGTGCCGATCGCCGATGTCGTTGTCCGGTTGCCGAGCGGAGATCTTGCGGAGTACGAGCATCTTTGGCGTTCGATTCTCGCGCGAGACCTCGGGCCAGCCGAAACCGAACGCCTGCGCACCGCGTTCGCGCATGCGGAGGAATCTCGCCTGCCAAAGCTCAGGCAGATGCTGGCGGCTATCGCTGCGAGTGAGTCCTCCGCTGAATCGAACATGTTTGCGATCACTGCGCGCGCTCGGCTGGCGATCTCGCAGGCGCAGGCGGACGCGGTGCGCGCCATCATTGCATCAGAGGTCCAGCTAACGGTTGATTGGCCAAACGGCGGTGCACCGGAGGGCGCCGATTCGCTCGTGCGGCTGGAAAGACTTTCGGATGCGTTCGCGGCGATCCCACTCAGCCACATTGCGACCGTGGGAATGCAGTACCCGCAGGCGGTCTCCCCGCGGCTCTCGATTGAGCAATCGGGGCTGTCGCAGGCGGATCGTGACAAGGCGCTTCAGCTCTGCACCGACCATTCCGCTCAGTTGCTCCAGAACTACAAGGAACTAGTGCTCGCGGTGATGGTTGCCTACGTCCATGATGCAGCGCGCGCGCTTGATCGTGCAGATGCGGACGAGTTGCCGGATCCAGGCCGTGCCGATTTACGAATACCGAAGTCGGACGGAAGAAGTCGGCCTGACGAAGCTGAATGCTGGCGTTCGGTGAGGACCGCGTGGGATGAACGGTTGCGCGAATGCGAAGCCCTGCGAAAGGACCTTCGGTCTGTCCTTCCGGCATCGGCATCCGACGCGATCATCGCACGCTGGCTACTGGCGTGCTTTCCGGTACTGCGTGACCTCACCGACGTGCACGAACTGCTGGGGCCTGCTGCCGAGCAACCTACATCCCATTTCCAGAAACTCGTGATCTCAAACCTCCGCGACCTCGAACTCAGCACGTTTGCCAAGCGAACGACTACGACGTGGAGCGAGCCATCCGCCGATGTGGCGCGCATCACCGCGGTGTTGCAGCAGATTCGATTTGACAGCGACAACTTGAACGAGCGAGCGAGGCGCGTTCAAGGCCCGCCTCGAAGTCGCGGCGGCTCATTTCGTTGATGGACCGGGTGGGTCGATCGAGCGTGGGACGCGCGGATCACCGTGAACCGAAGAGCGCATTCGGGGGCGTTAAAAAGAATTTTCAAAATCTGGCGGATTGGCCTGTCACAGCGGGGCAGGTCAGACGGTCATA
>JBIKQN010000094.1:0-6105 GCA_044349615.1 Phycisphaerales bacterium | reverse complement strand
AACACGCTCCACGCGCAACATGCGCACCGGCGCCGGGAAGGTGTCAAGAAGCAACTGTGCCATGCGATCACGGCCGGAATCGAACACTGGCGAGTCCATTCCGCCATCACCGAATCGCTCGAGATCCACGCGGGAACCAACTTCAACTTCTAACTCATGGCGGGTTTCGATTGGTCGCCCGTCTGGTCCGCCGACCACACGTCCAACCGCATCGCGCTGACCACGCATCACCACAAGCGCAATGCGCTCGCCAGGTCGCTTCGTTTGCACAATTGCTGAGAGTTGCTGGCTGACTTGGATCGGCTTGCCATCAAGTTCCACAATGCGGTCGCCGGCCCGCAGAACTTTCTGCGCTGGCATGTTGGGAATCAATGCTGTCACGGTCACGCCATCGGTTTCACCCAATCGAGGCGCCATCTGAATTCCTAAGGCGCCACGCGGCGCATCTTTAATGCGCGTGTAGCCAATTTCTAAGAGCCGCGCATGGGATTCATAAGAGAGGCCACCGGGCGTTCCTGCAAGATGAATCCAAATCTGCTCATCCTGGACCTTTGAGTCCATCAATGCGGCAGTGGCAGTCTCGCGCTCTGCAGCCTCCATGGATCCAAGCGAGCGCACCACAGCGGTTACCGCGGGGTCGGGAACAACATTCCGCAGCCGAGCCGCCGACCACGGCGGCACTTCATCCCCAACAAAGAGGGATCGGTCACTGCGCCCCGCACCAACGCCTATCCGTGGAAGTTCTCCGCGCAGTTTGACCTGGGGTGGCACTTGCGGAGCGATTGGCGGAGCACCGAGCGGAACGTTCTGCACCGATACTTGGACATCACTCTGAAAGCCACCAAATACAGGCGTGACCACCATCGCCATGACAAGCGCTGCCAACTTCACAGCGCTTCTATACGCTCGGCGTTCGCTTCGATCCATGCTGTCTTTCGTTCGATGAAAGCCAAGAACTCGTCCGCGCGAAGATGCGCAAACCGTCCCGTGCGAGCAATCGGCACAATGCTCTCGAGCGTGCATGACTCAATCATAAGCCACGGCAGCGCCTTTCGTTCCTGTGGCTGCAGCATGGTTCCCATGCCGTGACCGATACCCGCCACCAACGCCGCCATTCGCCGCATGTCAAGCTCCGCGCGCCAACGCTCAATCGGCAAACCTGCAATCGAATCATTTCCGAAATGAATCAAGGCATTCGCAGCCTCGCAGGCTCGATGATCGAGCCGCGCACTGTCAAAATCGAGCAGTGCACGAACATTCCCCGCGTCAAACAATGCGTTTCCTGGATGCGTGTCACCATGCACACAAATCCGCGCGGAATCGTCAAGACCACATGTTTCCACGCGGGCAAATGCACGGGTCCCGCGCTCAAGCAACGCTTCGGTGGTTGCGCGAAGGCTGATTTCATCCGTATCTGGCGCAGTTCGCATCACCGCCGCAATGATTGGTGCTGCCGCATCGTCAAAGGTGCCAACGCGGTGATATGAGATTGCTGGCACATGCGGCCCCGGCACGAAGGATTGCGAACACTTCAGCATGCTTCCTAGCGCCGCGCCCATGGCCGCCGCTTCTGGCAACTGTTGTGACCACCGAGCCCCATCAACCCATTGGAACAACTCGTATGTGCCCAACGGACCAACCACAGCGGTGGCTCCTGCTGGCGTGCGGACAAGGCGCGGAACCGGCACCCCGGCATCCGAGAGATGCAACTGAAATGCATGCAAGAACGCCAAGCGATCCGGACCACCCATGTCCGCAGCACGACGCTTCAACATGAATCGACCGCCTGGGGTGCGCAGACTGCTCTTGGCACTGTTGCGGGATCCGCGCCCGATGGGCTCTGCCTCAATCGGACGCCGAAGACCAAACTGACGAGATACGTCGCGCACCTCCTCCAAGGAGAGGAGCTCGCGCTGATGAGCTTTCATTCCGCGTTCTGCGCCTGTTCCTTGATCCGATCAATGGCGGTCTTGATCTCCACCACGCGGCGGCTGATCTCTACATCACCACTCTTTGATGCGATCGTGTTCGCCTCACGCAACATTTCCTGCGCAAGAAAGTCGAGTGCTCGCCCAGCAGGCTGCGGGTTTGCTGGGTCAATGATCGAGCGAAACTGCTCAACGTGCCCACCAAGCCGCGCGATCTCCTCTGCAATGTCAGAACGCTCCGCAAAGATCGCTACTTCCTTGATGACATCGGAGTCACTCACGGTAGAGCCCAACTCCTTGAGCGCCGCAGCAAGCCGAACACGCAGGCGATCCTGATAGTTGGACACCACTGTTGGCGCACGAAGGCGCACTGCATCAAGGCGCTCTTGAATCTGCTCGCCAAATTCGCACAACAGCGCACGGAGCGCATCGCCTTCCCGCTCACGCATCACGATCAACGCATCGCACGCTTCGGACAGAAGCTTCATGACCATGGGCCGCGCTGATTCCGAAACCGCCGCGGAGCGATCATCAGATACAACACCTGGCAATGCCAGAAGGTCTGCAATACGAATCTCCTGTGAAAGACCAGCAGGTGCCGCGTTGCGCAGTTGTTCGGCATACGCCTCAAGCGCTGCAACATTGATGCGCGCCACATTGCGAGTGGCAATCTCGGTCCAACGAATGGTGATCGTGACACTTCCGCGCGTCAGGCGTCGCATGACCACTGACTCGATGTCTGCCTCCAGCGCATCGAAATCGGAGGGCAGTCGCATGGACGCCTTGAAGAATCGATTGTTGACTGAGCGAATCTCAACTGAACAACGGGCGCCATCCTGCTCGCGTGCGGCAGAGCCGAATCCGGTCATCGATCGAATCACTGTGGTGCCTCTCGAATCAAGTCAGAGCGATGTCAAGGAGTTGAGGGAGCAGCTGGTACAGGCGCCGGCATTGATGCTGGCGCGGCGGCTGGTGCCGCGGTCGGTGCTGGCGCGGCGGCTGGTGCCGCGGCTGGAGCTGGTGCCGATGAACTCGTCGGAATCTCCGTTGCGGGTGCGGTGACCGGCGTGACTGGTACGGCGAGTGGAGCGGGTGCTGCCGGGGCCGTCGTTGCTTGATCTGCAACTGGATTCTCTTCGCGGCTGCCCTTTTGCATGTTCAGGTCAAGGATGTTCAGTGCGATCGCCAAGGAGAGGTAGAGGCCAAAGGCGGTGACCGTTGCATAAGTCAACGCATCGCCCGTTCGACCGCCGAAGGCTGTGTCTGTACCGCCACCGCCGCCACCGAATGCCTGCGCCAATCCGCCACCTTGCGGCCGCTGGACCAAAATGATCAGGACGAGGCAGACTGAGACAACGAGGAAGAGGATGGTGAGGAGCGTGAATGCGACGCCCATGGTGTAGTCCTTCAGTGCCTACCGGCTGCGGACCACGCCTCCGCCGCGGCGCGGCAGATCGAAGCGAAGTCATCAGCCTTCAGGCTGGCACCGCCAATCAGCCCCCCATCGACGTCCGGTTCCGCGAAGATCGCCCGTGCGTTCTTCGCGTTGACCGAACCGCCATAAATGATGCGGGTCTGCGCGGCGAATCGAGAATCATACAGGTCGGCTAGCACCCCACGGATCGATGAGTGCATGGCCTGTGCATCTTCTGGGGTGGCGGTTCGACCTGTACCAATCGCCCAGACTGGCTCATAGGCCACCACCAGGCGGTCAGCGGTCTCAGCGGTGAGGGTCCCGAAACATCCCCGTAACTGGTTCGCTACAACCGCTTTCGCCTCGCCATCATCACGCTGCGTCAAGGTTTCGCCAACACAGAGGACCGCTTGGAGGCCACTTTCAAGTGCGATTGCCAGTTTCCCGTGCAACAATTCATCGTCCTCGCCAAGTCCGTGTCGACGCTCAGAGTGTCCAATAATCACTGATCGACACCCACAATCACAGAGCATGTCGGCACTCACTTGCCCAGTGAATGCACCACTTGCCTCGACGGCGCAGTCCTGGCCACCAAGAAGCACCTGCGAATGCCCAAGCGCCCGACCCACGGTGAAGAGGTAAGGAAACGGCGGATAGACAGCGACATCGATCACTTCTTCGATGTTCGCTGACACCAACGCTGCCAACACTGCATCGGCCAATTCTGAGCCAGACGCAAGATCGGTGTTCATCTTCCAATTACCGCCAACAAAGGGTCTGCGTGATGCGTGCATGCCCAGATCCTACGCCCAGAATGGGGCGCCCTGCCACCGCAACGCTCGCCCCGCGCCAACCCAAAGTCTTGCAAGCCTCGTCCATACACTGCTCCTCCCATGCACACGCCAGCCCGCAATGCCGCCGATGTCCGCCGAGCCTTCATAGCGTTCTTCCAAGAGAAGGCTGGCCACACGGTGGTTCCATCAAGTCCGGCGATCCCATTCGAGGATCCCACCCTGCTCTTCACGAACGCAGGCATGAACCAATTCAAGGATGTGTTCCTTGGCCAAGGAACGCGCAACTACACGCGTGCCGTTGACACCCAGAAGTGCATTCGTGCTGGTGGCAAGCACAACGACCTTGAGGATGTGGGCCGCGATACCTACCACCACACATTCTTTGAAATGCTCGGCAATTGGTCGTTCGGTGATTACTTCAAGCAAGAGTCGATCAGTTGGGCAATGGAATTGCTCACCAAGGTGTATGGACTTGATCCAAATCGTCTCTACGCAACATGGTGTGCTGGCGATCCAAAGCAAGCTGTGGCACCTGATGATGAGAGTCGTAACCTCTGGCTTCAGTTCCTGCCGGCCGATCACGTGATTCCAGGAAGCATGAAAGACAACTTCTGGGAGATGGGCGAGACTGGCCCATGCGGGCCATGCACAGAAATTCATTACGACCGCATTGGTGGACGCAACGCCGCAAGTCTGGTCAATAGCGGCGACCCCGATGTGCTTGAAGTGTGGAACTTGGTGTTCATTCAGTTCAATCGTGAGCCAGGTGGCAAATTGGTGCCGCTTCCGGCGCGCCACGTGGACACCGGAATGGGACTGGAACGATTGGTGAGCGTGTTGCAGGACAAGCGCAGCAACTATGACACTGATTTGTTCACGCCAATCTTTGATCTCACCGCGAAGATCACCGGTGCCAAGCCATACGCAGGAACGCTGGAAGGCGCCGCCGATATCGCCTATCGAGTGATTGCCGACCATGTTCGATGCATTTCCATCGCGGTCGCTGATGGCGCGGCCCCTGGCAGCGAAGGTCGCAACTATGTCTTGCGTCGCATCTTGCGCCGCGCTATTCGCGCTGGTCACCAACACTTGGGCGCGCGCGAACCATTCATGTTTAAGCTGGTTCCGGCGGTCATTGAGACGCTCGGCGAGACATTCCCAACATTGGTGCAACAAGCCACCAAAGTGGTGCACACCATTCGTGAGGAAGAAATTGCCTTCGGTAAGACACTCGAGCGCGGCATTGCGCTGTTCGACGAAGCTGCCAAGCGTGCGGGTGCGGCCAAGTGCATTTCTGCGCAGGATGCGTTCAGCCTGCATGACACCTTCGGATTCCCTGTTGACCTCACCCAAGTGATGGCGGAAGAACGCGGCTTCACTGTTGACGTTGCGGGCTATGAAAAGTTGATGGAAAGCGCACGTGAGCGGAGCCGCGAAGGCGGAACCAAGGCCGACGGCATGCGCATGCCCCCGCCGGATGTCTTGGAGAAGCTGCGAACCGCGTTGCACATTTCCGGAAGCGACGATTCCAGCCGCGACGATCCAAAGCCAACCAATACAGATATTGCAGCCATTTGGGATGGCAACGCACTCATCACCAAAGCGGTCGAAGAGCAGCGCGTGGCGCTGATCACCCGCAAGACTCCGTTTTACGCCGAGGGCGGCGGACAAGTGGGCGATGCTGGGTTCTTTGAAATCTCCTCCGGCGCTGGCCGGACCCATCGATTCAAGGTGGAGGACACGCAACGTTCCGGTGAGTTTGTCATGCACCTTGGTCGCATCGAACACGGAACGGTCACGGTTGGCGAGCACGCCACACTCACTGTTGAGCGCGGGCGCCGCGAGCGTATTGCTGCCAACCACACTGGCACCCACCTCATGAACCATGCGCTACGCGAAGTGCTGGGCGAGGATGTTGAGCAGCGCGGGTCACTTGTATCTGATGATCGACTCCGTTTCGATTTCACGC
>JBIKQN010000093.1:0-6124 GCA_044349615.1 Phycisphaerales bacterium | reverse complement strand
GTTTCCTTGAGGATCCGTCGCTGTTCCTGCATGAAAGACGATCACCTGTTCGCCTGGACCCGCCACCTTTGCCGCTGTTTCCAAGCCTTCGATCACTTGACCGGTGCGAACTTTGCCGGGGTAGCCCTCGCTGCAGACCACCACACAGCACGCTGATCGGGGGTCAAAGGACAATTCGTTGCCGTCCAGCTCCCCGCCAGCAGTTCGCCAGAGGATTTCCACGAGGTCGCCCTGCAGGCGCGCCATAAGCGGTTGGGTCTCCGGGTCGCCAAAGCGTGTGTTGAACTCCAAGACTCGTGGACCGCCCGCAGTGAGCATCATTCCGGCGTACAGGACGCCGCGGAACTCAATGCCGTCGCGCCGCAGCGCGTCGACGGTTGAAACCAATACATCGCGACTGACCTCTTCCATCACAGCATCAGTAGCGAGGGGGGTTGGGCAATAGGAACCCATACCACCGGTATTTGGACCCACATCTCCCTCTCCGACCTGCTTGTGGTCTTGGCACGGATCGAGAACGGTGATGGTCTTTCCGTCAACGAGGGCAAGCACGCTGATCTCCTGACCAGAGAGTCGCTCTTCGATCACTACTGTTGAGCCAGCGTCACCAAACTCGCGGCTACCCATGATGCGGGCGAGTGCAGCGAGTGCTTCTTCGCGATCCTCGCAGACCACGACGCCCTTGCCAGCGCAGAGGCCGGATGCCTTAATGACAAGGGGTACATCACGCGCCTCAACATAGGTTCGTGCTTGTTCATAGTTAGAAAAGCTGCGTCCGTCGGCCGTTGGAACACTTGCCTGGCGCATCACCGTCTTCGCATATGACTTGTCAAACTCAAGTCTCGCACCGTCGCGCGTTGGTCCAAAGATCCGACGACCGGGTGCAGCAAGATCATCGACGATTCCCTCGGACAGCGGACCTTCCGGACCGACGACTACAAGATGAATGTCATTCTTGTCGAGCCAACTCTTCAGGAAGAAGCGCTCACGAGGCGAGAGCGGAGCATCACAGCGTTGGCCAAGTGCCGCCAATCCGGCATTCGCATCGGCCTGTACCCAAAGCGTTCCAAGTCGCGGTGATTGCCGCAACTTCCATGCGAGGGCGTGCTCGCGACCGCCAGTACCAAGGAGGAGGACATTGCAGGTAGCTGGAACTTCGGTCATGGCTGGAAGTGCATCGTGTGGCATGGGAGTGGTGGGAGAACCAAGCGAGTCTAGCGGAGTTTCTGCTACCCTTCGCCGCCCGGCCTGGATTGGAAATTCTGTGCCGGGAACGCCGCCCAATTTGGAGACCACCCGCATGCGTCTTGCACGCGCCAGAACCCTCGCTACCGTCGCCACCATCGCCCTGGCTTGTCTGTTCAGTCCGACCGCCCGCGCCGATGATTCCAAGGCTGTCGATGCCTTGAATGCACCCGCCAAGGTGATTCAGGAGAAGAGTAAGAGTTGGAAGGGGGTGCTGGATGCTTATGTGGCGATGAGCGAGCCACCTATGAAGGTGGGTCCGACATTCAATGTTCTTGCGGTCTGGCCGGGCATGGCCGACTGGTCCAAGGCGAAGGAGTGGGCTGCGGCGAATGGTTCGATGGCTAAGGCCTTGCTAGACGCGCAGACAACCGTTGCATTTTCCCTGCCCTATGGTCGGACGAGTGTGCCACCCGTCTATGTGGAGAAGGGGGCATTCATTGGCATTGGTGATGGTCTTACCGTCTATGCCTCTGATGTTGCTTACTTGAAACCGCTCGCTCTCATCAACACCTTTGTTGCTGTTGAGATGTACCGATTGGGCGAGGAAAAGAAGTTTCAAGAGGCATTTGATCTTGGTATTGCAGCGCTCAAGTTTCTTCGGCAGGTTTCGGACCAGCACCTGCTAGAGGAAAAGGTCTTTGCCATGGAAGCGATGTGCGATATGGCCTCGGTGCAGCGCGATGTGCTGCAGACATTCCTGGCTGATGTTCCAGCGCCGGTTGTCAAGAAATTGGCACTTGCCGGCTATGCGTTCATTCGTCCAACTGACGGCGAACGCTTGCGTCGAATGGAGATGCCCGAGGGCGACCGTGTTCTTGCAGAGGCGCTCATCATGCAACTCTTCGATGCGCAGGGACAGCCTGATACTGCGAAATTTGCAGCAACCATGGGCGATTTGCAGGCGCGTAAGGAGCCCCTTGCCCGCTTTGGTGCAGCCAAGCGATGGGCTGAAATTGCTGATGTTCACGGCTCATTGGATTCCACTCGAGCACGCTTGACAGGAATCTACGACGACTGGTGGCGTCGCTGGCGCGTTCGTTACTACGACGGGCTTCTCGACAACCCGACGGTGATCAGTCGTACGAACAAGATGCGGTACGCGATGGTGCTGGCGATGGCCAATGACATCCAGCGTGTGTTTGCATTGCGGCAGCGCCTCAACGCGGAACTGAATGGAACCGTGTTGGCATTTGGATTGGTGGCCTCCTATCGCGACAGCGGCAACTGGCCGGGCGGTATTGATCGCACGTACACCCAGTACACCATCAAGCGTTTCGACTTCGATCCGTGGGATCCTGCGGCTGGTCGTTGGCAGTACGAGAACCTTTCCTCGCCGCGCGACATCGAGAGTGACTTTGGACGCTTGCAGATTTCTGGCGGCGTCTTGTACGCGCGCGGTGCTGACAAGGAAGATGGTGGCGCACAGAAGTCGACCAATGACGGTCTGACGGGTGACTTCGTGGCATGGCCTGCGCTTCGTGCGCTGAGTCGATCCGCTAGTGGTAAGTGATTGCGAGCACGGCTCGCTGACAGGAAGCACATGTCTGAAGCAAAGACCGAGCAGGTATTGATCATTGGATCCGGTCCCGCAGGTTGGACCGCCGCCATTTACGCGGCCCGCGCAAACTTGGACCCAGTGGTCTACGTGGGCGTGCCCGCAACAAATCCAGCGCCTGTCCTTCCGGGTGGTCAATTGATGCTCACCACCGAGGTGGAGAACTACCCGGGATTCCCCCATGGAGTGACCGGCCCGGACATGATGGCGAAGTTCCGTGAACAGGCTGAGCGCTTTGGCACTCGGGTTGTGGATGCAAATATTGATAAGTGTGATTTCTCTCAGCAACCGTTTCGCATGGTTGACTCCGACGGGAAGTCGGTGGTCGCGCGGAGCGTGATCATTTCAACCGGAGCGACGGCAAACTGGATCGGCTTAGACAATGAGATTCGTCTCGCCATGAACGGCGGTGGCGTCAGTGCCTGCGCTGTCTGCGATGGCGCGCTTCCCGTCTACCGCAACCAGCCGCTTGCAGTGGTGGGTGGTGGCGATACTGCCATGGAAGAAGCGAGTTATCTCACTAAGTTTGCGAGCAAGGTCTACGTGATTCATCGTCGCGATACGTTGCGTGCGAGCAAGTCAATGCAAGACCGCGTTCTCTCAAGCCCGAAGGTAGAGATGGTGTGGGACAGCGCTGTTGAGGATGTCATTGGCGATCAACGACTTGAATCGGTTTTGGTGAAGAACCTCAAGACCGGCGCGATGCGCAGTCTTGATGTTCGAGGTCTCTTTATTGCGATTGGTCATTCGCCAGCTACTAAGTTCTTGCAGGGCTCAGGAGTTGAGCTTGATGCCAAGGGCTATGTGGCGCTTCACACACGATCAAGCAACACCAATATCCCTGGAGTATTTGCAGCTGGTGATGTGGCCGATCAGCATTATCGCCAGGCGGTCAGTGCAGCGGGCATGGGTTGCCAGGCCGCTCTTGATTGCGAACGATGGCTTGCAGATCAGGGCGTTCACTGATGGCGGGCTCGCTCGGCGGCAAGGAACGGTGGGTGGCCACTGGATCGATCGGTGCACTCATCGGCGGAATGATCGTGGGCGAGCTGCTGCATCGCGGCGGAGCTACGGCAACAGTTTCGGGATTTTCTGTCGCCGGCGATTTGTTGCTTGTGCGTCCATTGATGATGCTGGTCTTGCCGTTGATTTTCACAAGCGTTGTTGCCGGGATCACCTCGCTCGGAGACCCTTCGCGCCTGGGGAAGTTGGGGCTGAGTACAAGCGCTTACTTCCTTGGCACCATGCTTGTAGCGGCCACGCTCGGCGCAACGCTCGTGACGATGGTGGGTCCTGGCCTTGGTCTGCGCCCTGACGATGTTGCAGCGCTCACAACGAGTGGCATCGAACGGTTCGAAGCAGCACCGAAATTGACGCAGGCGGCTGCAGCAGGGGAGCAGGGGCTCGGTACGGCGTGGCTTCAGATTGCGCGACAGTTGATTCCGGCCAACCCATTTGCATCAATGGCCGAGGGGCAACCGCTTGGGATGATCATCTTTGCCATCGTCCTTGGAGTGGCGCTGACACTCAGCGGTGATGCCGGTAATCCTGCAGCACGCGTCTTGAATGGATTGAATGAAGCGCTGCTGCGCGCTGTGGGATGGGTGCTGTGGATCATTCCGATCGGTGCCTTCCTGTTGGTGAGTGCGAGCGTTGGCAAGGTTGGGCTTGCAGAACTGCTTGGGCCGCTTGGGCTGTACATGTCAGTGGTCATAGGTGGGTTGATCATTCACATGTTCATTGTCCTGCCCATCTTCCAGATGGTGCTTGGCGGTGGTAATCCGTTCAAGTTCATGTGGGCTATGCGTGAGGCGCTCGCAACGGCATTCGCAACGGCGAGTTCGAGTGCGACGCTTCCGGTGACTATCCGAGTGTGTGAGACTGAGGGGGGCTGCTCGCAGCGAGCGACGCGATTCTGTGCGCCCCTCGGAGCGACGCTCAACATGGATGGCACTGCGTTGTATGAGGCAGTGGCGGTGGTGTTCCTGTTTCAGTTGTATGGCGTGCAGCTTTCCTTCGGGGAACTTGCGGTGGTGGTTGCCACGGCCACGCTTGCGGCGGTGGGTGCAGCTGGCATTCCGAGCGCGGGTCTAGTGACCATGGTGATTGTGATTACCGCAGTGAATGCATCACTTGGCAGCGAAAAATTGCCTGTGGGTGCAATGGGAATCGTGATCGGCGTTGACCGGCTGCTCGATATGTGCCGCACGACCGTGAACGTCTGGGGCGACATGGGTGCCGCACGAATCATGACCCGCATCGCCCCCGACTAAATTATGTCCGGGGTATCCCCGCACCTATTTATTGGGACGCAAGATCATCATGCGTGCGTCCTAAGGCCGCTACTGCTTTCAGGTGGTGAACCGCGAAACTTCGTTGTCCAGTCCGTCCACGGCATCGCGCAGATGCTTGGTTGCATTATTGAAATCGCCGAGCGCAGTAGCAGTCCGTGCTGTGCCTTCGGCAAGTTTCGCCATGGCAAGTCGGATCTGATCGGCTCCAAGTGACTGAGCTCGCATTCCAACGGTTACTTGGTCAAATCGACCAGAGATTCCTTGGACAGCCGAGATGATTTCGCCAAGCTTTCGTGAGATATCACTGATCTCCTCGACGCCCACCTGTACTTGCGCGGAGAAGGTTCCCATCTCTTTGACACCGGCATTCACGCTGCCTTCCATCTCTTTCACCATGCGTTCGATGTCAAGTGAAGCCACTGCAGTCTGGGTGGCAAGGTAGGCAATCTCTCGAGCGACCACTAGGAATCCAAGCCCGTGCTCGCCAGCCTTCTCGGCCTCAATAGCAGCGTTAATCGAAAGGAGATTAGTCTGATTGGCTACTTTGGCCATCGTCACGATCACCAGATTGATGCGGTCGGCGCTCTCTCTGATCTTGGTCAATTTGTCGCCAAACAACGCTGTGCTCTTGGCCAATTGCTGCATGGTGGCGTCCATGCCAACAAGGTTGGTACGCCCCTCCTCGGCGCGATCCCCCGTCTCTGAGGCCATCACATTGACCTCAGTCATGGTGCGCAACAATTCCTGGCTAGTCGTGGAGATCTCATGGACAGCTGCACACGCCTCGGTTGTTGCGGTGCCATGATCCTCAATCACTTGTTTCTGCTCCGCACCGGTGGACTGCATCACAGTGGCAGTGGCGTCAAGTGTGGCTGTGGACATCTGGATACGTCCAATCAGAGCACGGAGATCAGTGGTCATGGTGTGGATAGCGCTGAGGAGTGCTCCTGTCTCGTCATCAGAGATGGTCCCCATTTCGGCTCGGAGGTCTCCCGCAGCCACTTGGCGAGCAACCGCCACTGCCGCG
>JBIKQN010000092.1:0-6167 GCA_044349615.1 Phycisphaerales bacterium | reverse complement strand
AGAGCGCTGCTTTTACACAGCAGTGGTCACTGGTTCGAATCCAGTAGCGCCCATTTCAACCCCTGTGTGGTTACTTCATTACTTCACTGACTGACTTCACTGGGTTACTTCACTACCCTGCCCCCCGCATGTCCCGGATATCGCCTACCCACATTCTTCCGCCCATGCGCATGCGAATGATGTGCATGCTGCGCCCGATCATGGTGATGATGGCCACGGCAGTCATCGTGGTCACCGGGTGCTCAGACATGATGGTGGAGCGAGCTGATCCTGCATTGCAGAAGGCTGCCGTGAATCGCGATGCGGTGAATGTAGCGGCCACGGACATCGACCCCATCATGCGCGGAACGGTGGCATCGGAAACTTCGCTAGTTGGATTTGATCCACTCGTGGTGCGTGGCTACGGCATTGTGGTTGGCCTACGCGATACTGGAAGTCGGCAAATGCCCGCAGATGTTCGTGCGTTTCTTTCGCAGGAACTTGCCAAGCGCGGCTTTGGCAGTGGCGCTCCTGGCTCACCAAAGATGACGCCGCAGCAGTTGTTGAATTCCAGCGACTCTGCGGTTGTGATTGTTGAGGGAGTAATTCCACCAGGCGCGCCGAAAGGCTCGCGCTTTGATATTCGCGTCACCACTGCACCGGGAACATCCACTACCAGCCTTGAGGGCGGTCGGCTCCTAGTGGCAGATCTTCGACCGGGCGCGCTCTACACCGGTAGCAGGCAGCCGTTCCCGTTGGCCGAGGGCTCCGGCTCGATCGTCATCAATCCCTTCGTTGAACCCAACGCAACGCAGCGTGACACTATCAATCGAAGTAGCGGGCGCATTCTTGACGGCGGACTCCTCAGTAAGGACATGAAGCTCAAGTTGCGCCTGCAGACACCGAGCCATTCTCGCGCCGAGAGTATTCAGAACACCATCAACACGCTCTTTCCACTTGAATCCAGGCAGAAAGACCAGACAGCACACGGTCGTTCGGGCGAGACCATTGATCTGACGGTGCCGCCTTCTTATCGCAAACGCACTGGCGAGTTTGCTGAATTGGTTCGTCATACACCGCTGAACGTTGAGAACGCCGAGCAGACTGCGATGGCAATTCGCCGTTCGTTGCTTTCCAACCCCGGTGCCGCTGGTGCTGCAAGTTGGCGTTGGCAGGCGCTCGGAAAGCGCGCACTTCCGATGATTCAGGATCTCTATGAGTATCCGGAAGAGCAGCCGCGCTTTGCGGCACTCAATACTGGAGCGAAACTCAACGACATGTTGGCCGTAGCGCCACTGTTGCAAATGGCCCACAGCAGCGATTCCATCACCTACCGCACAGAATCGATTAAGTTGCTTGGGCGCATGGGCGTGAATGCCGAAATTGAAATTGGCTTGCGCAAGCTGCTTGATGATCCGGATGTAGAGATTCGCCTTGCTGCATTTGAGGCGCTCGACAAACGGCGTGACCCACACATCATTGGTATTGAGATGGGGAAGAAGTTTGTCCTCAATATTGTGCCAAGCAAGTATCGGATGATTTACGTTTCGCAGAGTGGGCAGCCGCGCATCGTGATCTTTGGCGAGGATGTTGACGTGAAGCGCCCCATGACGCTCTACACCTGGAGCGGTCGACTGATCATCAAGGCCGATGAGGGCGACAAACTCCTTGAAGTGTTCTATCGGGAGCGCCCAGAAACGCCCGCCGTGGTCGACCGCGTCAAACCAGATATGTCCTCCTTGATTGGCTACTTTGCCCGGCGCCCCACCCCCGACCGACCCGAGTCCGGACTCAATTTCACCTACAGCGAGACAATCAGCGCCCTTCACGAACTTTGGCGCCTTAAATATATTGTTTGTGACTTCCGGGCCGAACAGGACCGAATCCTGGCCGAAGTCCTCCGGGACGACCAAGGTGAGAAGGATTTGAGGCCTGAATTTACGACAGAAGACGGAGAATCCGACTCAGACGAGGTCGGTCCCCGTAGCATTTCAGAAATCGGGGCGACCCGAGGAAGCGATTTAGAGACAGCGTCCGTGGGATCCGGACTTGATGCCGCGAAGGCGCGGAAGGATACTGTCCCCCGTTGACGAACCGCCCCTAGCTCTGGGCGGAACGTCTGAGTAGTCCACATGAGCCGCGCGTCCCAGGAAGGGGCGCGCGAATACCCGACAGGAGGTCTTGCCTTGCGACTTTCCCGACTCGTTCTGAGCGGCTTCAAGAGTTTTGCCGACACCACCGAATTCCGTTTCGACTCGCCGATCATTGGCGTGGTCGGACCGAACGGCTGCGGCAAGTCCAACGTCGTTGACGCCATCAAGTGGGTGCTCGGCGAGCGCAGTGCTAAGAGCCTGCGCGGTGGTGCCATGCTTGACGTCATCTTCGCGGGCAGCGCCACGCGCAAGCCGTGCGGAATGGCAAGCGTCACGCTGGTTTTTGACAACCCAGTACTCACCGCCGAGGAGCAGGCCCGGCTTGCTCCCGCTCCGGCAGTACTTGACGCGGAAGTAGACGCACAGGCAGAGCATGTGGATGAAGACGGCGCCGAAGGCAGCGCCGCAGTGAATCGCCATGCCGTCCGCCATCGCGGACTACCAGTTGATACCGATGAGGTGGAAGTCACCCGTCGCCTCTATGCAGATGGACGCAGCGAGTACTTGATCAATGGTCGCAAGGTGCGATTGCGTGACATCAAGGAACTCTTCATGGATACAGGTATCGGCAACGATGCCTATTCCATCATTGAGCAGGGAAAGGTGGATGCCATGTTGCGCGCCGCCCCGCTTGAGCGGCGGACGATTCTTGAGGAAGCAGCTGGCGTTGCCAAGTTCCGCGCTCGCAAGGTGGAGGCGCAGCGCAAACTAGAGAGTGCAGAGAAGAACCTTGTATTAGTGCGCGAACAGCTTGCAAGCACTGAGCGTCGGTTGCGAATCGTGAAGGGCCAAGCAGAGAAAGCCCGTCGGTTCCAGACACTTGATCTTCGACGTCGCGAACTGCGCCAGGCCGTTGCATTTGACCTGTATCACGACTATCGCGAGCAGCTTTCCGGGCTCACAAGCCAGTTAGCAACCCTTGAGCGTGACCGCCAAGAGTTGTCTGGTGCCATTGCACTGCTTGAAGACCGCCGCAACGAAGTTGAGGGCATTCGCCAGACCGCTCAAGATGTGCAGCGCACTCTGGAGCAGCGGCGCATTGAGGCACTCGGCACCGAGAAGCAAGCGGCACAGCGTATGGAGCTTGCCGGTCGCGGACTTTCAGAAGTGCGTGAGCAATCCGCCTCTGATTCAGCGCGCCTTGCAGAACTTGAATCACGCATCGCAGAACTCACGGCGCAGATTGATGACACCGCTGAGCGTGTTGCCGCTGCGGCCGAAGCAGCCAATGAGGCAGAGCGCAGCGTGATGACCGCATCTGATGCGCGCGCACGGACTGCCGAAGCAGCACAGCAGACCCGCCTTGCCGCGGACCGCCTTCGCGAGCAGACCGTCTCTGCGGACCGTGAAATTTCGCGCACAGCCTCGCACCTTGCTTCAGTGGATGAGCGCGAGCGCGGATTAGAAGAGCAACTAGCTCGCATTGAGCGACGCCGGGAGCCATTCCGCATTGAACTGGACGCACAGCGAGCCACGCGTAATCAACATGTAGTGCGCCGCATGGTGGCGCTTGATGAGGCAGTGCGACTTGAGTCGGATGTCCACATCCATATTTCTGATGCCACATCACTTGGCGATCGCCATGCTGGTCTTGCTCGTCGACTCTCAGAGTTGCGTGATGAGCGGACAGCGGTTGAGAGCCGCAGTCGACTCTTGGAAGAAATGCAGCGCGCTCGAGAGGGCGTGGATGAAGCAGTGCGCGAGGTGGTCAGTGACCGCACGCGCTTCCCTTCCGTTCTTGGCATTCTGGGCGACTGGATCGAAACTGAGATGGCCGATGCCGCTGCGGCGGAAGCTGCTCTCGGGCGGGATTTGGAACTGCTCGTTGTGGACAACGGCAATTCCGTGCTCGATGTGGCCGCTGCGTGCGCCACGGTGCGTGGTCGAGTGACCATGGCATCGGCAGAGCTCCCGGCAGTGAACACCACGGTGCGCGAGCCCCGTGCCGGTATTGAGTCCGTAGCTAGCACGGTTCGCGTGAGAGACGCCGCTGCCCCGCTGGTCCACCGCCTACTTGCTGACACATGGGTGGTTGCCGATCTTGCCACGGCTCTTGAGGCTTCCGCAACGACCCACGCGGGCGCTCGGATTGTTACACGGGCTGGCGAGTTGGTCGATGCCTTGGGACGCGTGACAGTGGGCACTCCCACTGGCAACGGTGCTGGCGAAGGTCTGCTGGCCCGGCGCGCTGAGTTGGCGCAACTAACGCAGCGATTGGTGACGCTGGGTCTTGAGATGGAATTGCTAGAGGGCGAGGCCGCAGTCCTGCTGGCGCGCTCCGATGAAGCACGCCTCCGTCACCGCGAGGTGGAAGATCGCCTTGCCAACGTCCGACGCGGGATCATTGATGCCGAGTACCAGCGCGACCGCTGCGAGCAGATGATTCAGCGGGTTGAACATGAGCAGTCAACGCTCTCATTGGAATCCGATGAGCTCACCCGTCGTATTCGTACGCTCAGTACAGAGCGCGCTGAAGTAGAAGAGCGCCTTGGTCGAGCCCGAGCCATGCTTGAAGCACTGCTCGGACGCCATGCAGTCGCTGATGCCGATGCCACCAAGGCAATCGCCAAGGCGGAGTCTGCAGCGGAGGCATTGTCGAACGCACGTATTGCAAGCAGTGAACGCAATTCGGCGCTTGACGTTCTGCGCCGCGAACGACGCACTGCGGAACTTTCGCGTGATGAGCAACAACGACAGCGCGTGCACGCGGCTGAGCAGGCTGATCGGCGCAAGCAACAGATTGATCGCTATGAGTCCACCATTGCAGAGGCACAGTTGGCATCTGCAGCTGCAGGTGCAGAACTTGCTGGGCTCGGCGAGAGCTTGGCGAGCGCAGGAGTGGCCGTTGAGGCGGCTCAGCGCAGCACTGAGGAAGCAGCAACTGCGCTTCGCATTGCTCGCGATCAGGCGCACATCCTGGAGCGCAACTGGAACAGCGTGGAACTTGGTCGACGCGAGGTAGAAATCAAGCGCGAGGCGCTTGAGGAATCCGCGCTCACTGACCTGGAACTCGATCTTGGAACGGGCTATGCCGGTCATGTTGCCGCGCGAGCCCTCCCCGACTGGGCGCAGACCGATCGCGGTGCTGCCGAGAAGGAACTGTCTTCACTCAAGGATGAAATCCGCAAGCTTGGCAATGTCAACCTCGATTCCATCGAGGAAGAGGGTCAGCTTGAGCAGCGCAACGAGGAATTGGTCCGCCAGGTAGGCGACATTGATTCCGCCACCACCCTGCTCGGCGAATTGATTGTTCAGCTGGATGCCGTCACCCGAGTTCGCTTCGAGCAGGTGTTCAACACCGTGCGCGAGAACTTCGCCGGCAATGGCGGTATGTTCCGACGCCTCTTCGGCGGTGGTAGTGCCGACCTCTTCCTAGTGCCCGACGAAGAGACTGGCGAGGTCGACATCCTGGAGTCCGGCGTGGAGATTCGCGCCAAGCCTCCTGGCAAGGAGCCACGCGTCATCAGTCAGCTCTCCGGCGGAGAGAAGACCATGACCGCCGTGGCGCTCCTGATGAGCATCTTCAAGAGCAAGCCCAGTCCGTTCTGCATCCTGGACGAAGTGGATGCCGCACTTGACGAGGCAAACGTGGAGCGATTCTGCAATGTGCTCCGCGAGTTCCTCTCCGGCAGTCACTTCATTGTCATCACTCACCATAAGCGCACTATGCAGTCCTGCGACCAGCTCTACGGCATCACCATGCCGCAGCGCGGCGTCAGTAAGCGGGTCAGCGTCCGCTTCGAGCAAGTTGGCAAGGATGGAACCATCGCGAAGGAAGCCGTCGAGGCCGCACAGGCCGAAGAGGCACGGAACGACGATGGACGTGGCGCACTGCAGGGCGACGATGCCAACCGCCCCTCAGACGCCCTTGCGGGCGCCTGGGAGCGGAATTGACGGTCGAGTTCGAACGCTGATCAACCCCAGTTTGAGAGCAAGGTGGCTAGGTCAAACCCGTCAACCATGCAGTCGCCGGTGAGGTCATACACAGATCCGCAGGTGACAGGTCCCCACACGGCCAGAAGAATTCCTAGGTCC
>JBIKQN010000091.1:0-6178 GCA_044349615.1 Phycisphaerales bacterium | reverse complement strand
CCAGTCGGCACTTCCGATGTAAAAATCGCCATCAAGTGGATCTTGCTTGCCGGCACCGAACCAAAATATTCGACTGTGCTCTAGGAAGCGACCCACAACTGAGCGAATCCGAATATTCGTACTCAAACCCGGCATTGCGGGGCGAAGACAGCAGAAGCCACGCACTACAAGATCAATCTGCACACCCGCCTCACTCGCGCGATACAGCGCATCCATCACGCCGCGATCCTCAAGCTGATTCATCTTGGCAATGATTCGACCTGAGCCACCCGAGGCCGCAATCTTTGCCTCGCGATCGATCAATTCCAGAAAGCGCTTCTTCATTGCCACTGGCGCCACCAATAATTGCCGATACTCACGCTGCCGCGAACGACCAGTCATGTAATTGAACAGATTCACCAAGTCATCTGTGATTTCCGGATCAGCAGTGAGAAGACCAACATCTTCATACATGCGCGCCGTGCGGCTGTTGTAATTGCCGGTTCCGATGTGTGCATAGGACCGCAGGGTGCCTTGTTCCTCGCGAACTACCAGGGCGGTCTTTGTATGCGTCTTGTAGCCAACAACACCGTATGCAACATGCACGCCTGCATCTTCGAGCTTTCGAGCCCAAAGAATATTCCTGGCCTCATCAAAGCGCGCCCGTAATTCCACAAGTACCGCCACTTGCTTGCCACTCTCAGCGGCACGAATCAGGCTGGCAATAAATGGACTGTCGCCAGAGGTGCGGTACAAACTCTGTTTGATGCAGACAACCTTCGGATCAGCGGCAGCGTCCTCAATGAACTTCTCCACTGAACGCTCAAACGATTCGTAAGGATGATGCAACAAAATGTCGCCCGCACGAATAGCCGCGAAGATATCCGCGTGATCATCATCAAGTCCCGTGGGAGCCAGCGCTGTCATGCGCGGCCAATGCAAATCGGCAATATCGATATCGGCAACCTCATTGAGGGCGCCGTAGTCAACTAGACCTTCGGTTTCATACACGTCATCTGCATCGACCTGCAGTTCTTCCATGAGGAACTTGAGAATGCGTGGATTTGCGCCAGCTGCAATCTCTAGCCGAACTACACGCGCGAAGCGGCGTTCCTTGAGAAGATGCTGTGTTGCCTCAAGTAGATCCTCGGTGTCCTCACTGTCGCGTTCGATTTCTGCATTGCGTGTGACACGGAATGCAAGAACCTTCAGGATTTCCATCCCGGGAAAGAGATCGTCAAGGTTGTGCTCAACGATGTCCTGCACAGTAATGAAGTCGTTTGTTCCTTGGAATCGGTATAGACGCGAAGGAATCTCTGGGACTTTGACACGCGCGAACAGTTGTTCGCTCTCACCCGGGCGTCGCAACATGACGCCAAGGGACACACTCATATTGCTGATGAAGGGGAACCGGTGACCGGGATCAACAGCTAGCGGTGTCAGAATTGGAAAAACGCTGCGTCGAAACCAGGATTCTGCATCCGCACGCTGCGCTTCACCAAGATGCTCCCAGCGCAAAATCCGAATGCCATGGGGCACGAGAGCGGGCATGGCTCGGTCGCGCAGGATGATTGCCTGGCGATGTGCGAGGGTTGCAACGCGCGCACGGATTCCGTCAAGTTGCTGAGCAGGTGTCAGTGCTTCGGGAACGGGACCCGAAACTCCTGCCTCAATCTGTCGCTTAAGAACTCCAACGCGCTTCATGAAGAACTCGTCCAGATTCGCTGAATAGATAGCGAGGAATCGCAGACGTTCAAGGAGGGGCGTTCGGGAGTCAGCGGCGATATCAAGAACACGCGCATTGAACTCAAGCCACTCGATATCGCGATTGAGGAATCGCGCGGGGTCATTCGCGTCAATCGTCATAGTCACTGCCATGCGACTAGGAGCCGTTGGCAAGCCAGGAACAGTCGTAGGGTTCTGACCAAGTGATGGGCTAGGAGTGGCATCGCTCATCAGTCGGCACCTTCAAATGGATTGATGTAGGTCGCTGTGCAACCGGGCGCCTCACCAATGCTCACTGACTGGACCCGTACACCAACGGGCAAGGACGGAACGATCTGTACAGCGATGTACTGCGCCACCAGTTCGGCGGATGGATTCGTCAGATCAAAGGGTGACGTGGTGTTCAGATTCTGGTTGTGGAAGCGACCAATGATGCCATCCAGCGTGCGCTCGAGCGCGTGAAAGTCCATGAGTAAGCCATCAGGGTCAAGACTCGGACCAGCGACAACCACTCGCACGGACCAATTGTGGCCATGGATGGGCTCCCGCACCCCGCCGATGTCTAGCGCGTGGGCGGCACTAAAACTGCGCTCGATCTGGTTCAGATACATGAGTCGCTCAGTATAGGCAGACTTGCCCGCCCTTCCGATAGCCTGACCACCCTCATGCAGATCACACAAACACCAGAAGCACCGCTCATGCTCAGCGTTTCCGGCGCTCGCGGCATTGTTGGCCGCACCATGACTCCTGAGATTGCTGCGGCTTATGGAGCCGCATTCGGCTCATTCCTGAAGGCGACCACTGGCAAAGCCCGCCCCGTAGTGGTGGTCGGTCTTGATGGTCGAATCAGCGGCCCGCCACTTGCTGCCGCTGCCATTGGCGGGCTCATGGCAACCGGATGCGATGTCATCGACATCGGCGTGGCAATGACACCAACCGTGGGCGTCATGATCAGTGAGCGCAATGCGGATGGCGGGCTGGCAATCACTGCTAGCCACAACCCCATCATCTGGAATGGCATCAAGTGCCTTGATGGAAACGGGCTTGCGCCGCCACCGGCGATCGCCAAAGAAATCGTGGATCGATTCAAAGAGCGACGCATTGACTGGTGCGGTCCGCTTGAGACCGGCAAGCGAACGCATGATGGAAGCGCGGCGCGTGTGCATATTGACCGAGTCCTCAAGAATGTTGATGTTGCTGCAATTCGCGCAAAGAAGTTCACTGTGGTTCTTGACAGCGTGAACGGCAGCGGCTGTGTGCCCGGCCGCATGATGCTCGAAGAACTCGGCTGCAAAGTGGTGCATATCTACGGCGAGCAGACTGGCGTTTTTGGGCACGTGCCTGAACCGCTTGCCGAGAATCTGCTTGATCTAGCAGCAGCCGTGCGGGATTGCAAAGATCAACACTCGGTAGGCGCCGCCTGTGGATTTGCACAAGATCCCGACGCAGATCGATTAGCGATTGTTGATGAACACGGATTGTTCATTGGCGAGGAATACACGCTCGTACTTGCTGCGCTGCGCATGTTGCAGCGCACTGGCGGTGGCGCGTTAGCAACAAATCTGTCAACAAGCCGGATGATTGATGATGTAGCCGCAAAATTCCCTGGGTCCCACGTAGTCCGCACTGCTGTCGGCGAGGCAAACGTGGTGGCGGGGCTTCGACCGGTCAATGGCATTCTTGGTGGCGAAGGTAACGGCGGGGTCATTCTGCCGCCAGTCTGTTGGGTGCGCGATTCCCTCAGCGCAATGGCGTTGGTGTTGGAGTTGCTGGCGCACCAACAGAAGCCGCTCTCGGCAATCATTGCGGAACTTCCACGCTGGGCCATGGTGAAGAAAAAGTTTGAGCTATCAGCGATCGGTGGCATGGCAGCAGTTGCACCAGCACTTGCAAAGGCGCGCACCGCACTCGCTGGCGCACGCGTCAGCGATGTGGATGGCGTACGACTTGATGTGGAAGCCGGCTGGGTGCACCTACGTGCAAGCAACACTGAACCCATCATTCGATTGATTGCAGAGGGTCGAACCCCTGCAGAGGCTGATGCCCTGATTGCAACATGTGCCGCAGCGGTTGGCCTGACGGTGAAGTAAGGGAATCGACCCGGAACAACCACCCGTCGGCATCTACGCCAAACGACTCTCACGCACGTTGTGTGTCATTGGCTGCGTGCTGCAATCAATGTCCACGCTGAAGAATCCGCCTCGATGAGCGCGCGCTAGCGGCCACATGATCTCGCGATCCGTGACCGGAATCGGCAATTTCTCGACGTCGACTCCAGCGATCCATTCAAGGCGACCCTCATCGAACTCCTTCATCGGTATCTCGTCAGCGTGGACGTGGCGCGTGCACTCGAAGAGGAAAATCAGCCAATGCATCTCGCCTTGGTAGGCACGTTCGCTCACCATCCCGAACATGCGCATTTCCTCGTCCGCGAGGGCCAGTCCGGTTTCTTCATGAAGCTCTCGGACAGCGCATTCGTGCGGACTCTCGCCGCGGCTGATTTCTATTTTGCCGCCCACCGGCGAATACATGTCGATATTTGGCGGCTTCTTCCGGTGCAGCATGAGGATGCGACCGTCCGCATCCCACAAGTAGCAGAGAACGGCAACCTTGTACGGCAGGTTCACCGTGTCGTATTGCGCGGCGTGCAGATTCAATGACCTACCCCGGCATACACGCCAACCGCTGCACAGATTCCCGCATTCGTGATGAGTTCGCGAATGCGAGCCACAGCCTGCGCCGATGCGGGCGCGAGCGGTAGACGAACGGCACCAGTGTCAAGTCCAATAGCAGCAAGTGCACACTTCACTGGAACCGGATTGACGTCAATCGATAGCAATCCCTTTGAGAGCGGAAGCATGGACATATGAACTCCAAGCGCCGCGTTGAAATTATTCGTAGCAAGTAATTGGCAGAGTTCTGCCACTCGTGCTGGTATCAAATTGCTCACTACGCTCACTACACCCTTGGCGCCGACAGCTGCAAAGCTTGGAGTAAGGCTGTCATCACCAGAAAGCACGGTGATATTGCAACGCTGGCGGATCTCGCTAGCTGAATCCATTGATCCGGTTGCTTCCTTGATTGCTTGGATGTTTGGATGTTGTGCCAGTCGCTCAACAGTTTCGGGTGCAATTGCAACTGCTGCACGACCTGGAATGTTGTAGAGCATCACGGGCAAGTCACATGAATCAGCCACGGTCATGAAGTGGCGGTAGATGCCCTCTTGTGATGGCTTGTTGTAGTACGGCGTGACCTGAAGACCAGCATCGGCACCAAGTTGACGCGCTAGTTTCTGCAAGTGAACAGCATGCGCTGTGCAATTGGAACCAGCACCAGCAATGACCTGTAAACCTGCTGCACGACCAACGCGCACGGCGGTCTCCACTACTCGCGCGTGCTCCTCTTCAGTGAGGGTTGGACTTTCACCGGTGGTGCCACACGGAACGATGCCTGTCACCCCACCCGCCGCCTGGCGACGAACGCCTTCTTCAAGTCGGGCAAGATCGACTGTAGATCCATCCGCCGAAAATGGCGTGACGATTGCGGTGTAGCAGCCATGAAACGAGATGCGTGCGGTCATGCCAATCAGTGTACGGTGGGCGCCGCGGTATCGATGCAGGAACGCATGCGCGCCACTGCCGTCCGGAGGCCTAGGAATACTGCGCTACTGATGATGGCATGACCAATGTGCAGTTCATTCAACCCTGGCAGCGTGGCGACAGGTCCGACATTCACGTAGTTCAGCGCATGCCCTGCGTTGAACTGCATTCCTAGTGATTGGATGACTTCCCCGGCGAATCGAACCTTTCTAAGTTCGGCAAGGGCGGAACCGGAACCACAATCATCTCCATGGTCATGGACGGCATGAGCCCAAGGACCAGTGTGCACCTCACACACCGCGGCACCACAACGGTGCGCTGCTTCGATCTGCGCTGGTAGCGCGTCGATAAAGATGCTCGCACGCACGCCACCGGCATTGAGCCGGGCGATCACCTCGCGGACGCGGGGTTCTTGGGCAAGGACATCAAGTCCACCTTCGGTGGTGACTTCGTGCCGCCCTTCGGGCACCAGCATCGCCATCACGGGGCGAATCCGAAGAGCGGTCTTCACCATTTCATCGGTGGCAGCCATCTCAAAGTTCAGAAGCCCCGGGAAGGCATCAGCGAGTGCGTCCACATCCGCGTCTTGGATGTGCCGCCGATCTTCGCGTAAATGCACGGTGATGCCATGTGCGCCCCCGGCCATCGCCTCATGGGCGGCAACGACGGGACTTGGCTCGTAAGTACGCCGCGCTTGGCGCACCGTGGCAACATGATCGATGTTCACGCAAAGTCGAGCCATTGGGAGACGCAGTATAGGAGTGGGCACGCAATGACATACCCGGGGCGATGTACGATCTCCACCATGCACACCTTTAAAGAGCGGCTCAGCGCGCTCGAGCACGATATGGTCGAACAAGGAGCACGGGTTCTCA
>JBIKQN010000001.1:0-19097 GCA_044349615.1 Phycisphaerales bacterium | reverse complement strand
ATGAGTTCACTGTGTGAAATGCCATTCGGTCTCGGATGCTCCTGATCAAGAATTCCGCAGAGTGTGCGAACCAGTTCAATGTTTGTGGTCTCGCCATAGCCGCCAATGGCGTAACTCCGCCCAACGGCGCCACGATCAAGAACGAGCCGTAGCGCGGCACAATGGTCGTAGACATGCAGCCAGTCGCGGACCTGCGTTCCACTGCCATAGATGGGTATGGACTCACCAGCAGTTGCGCGTGCAATGCACAATGGAATCAGTTTCTCTGGGAATTGCCGCGGACCGTAGTTGTTGGAGCAGTGCGTAGTCAATACAGGCAGACCGTGCGTGGTGTGCCATGCCGAAACCACATGATCCGAACCAGCCTTGCTAGCCGCATACGGGCTGCTTGGCTGGTATTGACTCGATTCATTGAAAGGCGCCTGTGTTGCTGAAAGTGAGCCAAAGACCTCGTCAGTAGAGACATGTAGAAATCGGAATGCACGCTGGCGGTCGGCAGGGAGCTCTCGCCAATAGGTGGTTGTCTCATCAAGCAGGCGACCGGTACCAACCACATTTGTCTGCAAGAAAGCATCAGCATCCATGATGGATCTGTCCACGTGGGTCTCTGCTGCAAAGTGCACGATGGCTCGCGGCTGATGCTCGGCAAGTACCCGGCGTAGCAGCGCGCGATCGCCAATATCGCCATGGATAAAGGTATGTGCGGCGTTGGAGCCCATGCCAATGAAGTTGTCGGTATTGCCCGCGTAGGTGAGCAAGTCGAGGGTAACTGCTGGTTCATTGCTCTTCAGGAACCAGGAATGCAGAAAGGCGCTGCCGATGAAACCTGCGCCGCCAGTAATGAGAATGGCCACCGTTACGAGCCTCCACTGCTAATGATGCGAACAACATGTCAAGCGTGTAGCGCTAGGGATGTCGCCGCGTGAAACGGACCCCTATGTCGCAAGGGGTCGGTCGTTGGAGCGTAGCGAGTAAGCCAGTGTTATTGGGCTAGCAATGGGAGGCATTGTGGTTGAATTTATGTTGATCAGTTGGTTCTGACGGCACCCTCGCCCATGCATGTTCCGGGATCACAGGCTGGTGCCTGTCGCGCAGTTGAGGAATCTTTCATTGAACCCGTGCTGGCGTGCGTGGAAGCAAAGTGGTGTATAGTGTTGATATTCAGATGTTTGAATATGGCGATACATGGCCATATGTCCTGTACGCCTCACCTTGACCAGCACGGAGAATCCATGCCTTTCAGAAGTATTGCCAGTCGAGAACTTGCTGAAGTGCTTGCCGTGCTGGCTCATCCGTGCCGCCTTCGCATCGTCGAGGAAATTGGCGCGGGGGAGTTGGATGTTGCTGCACTTGCTAAGTTGCTCGGAATCTCCCATTCCGGCACATCGCAGCATCTTGCGCACCTCCGGGCCCATAAATTAGTCACAGAACGGCGAGAAGGACGCCGTGTCATTTACCGGCTCGTGAACACGACGCTTGCGAGTTGGCTCCTGGTTGGTCTTTCCTTGCTAGAGGCCGGCGCAGAGACATCACGTGAAACAAAGATCAGCCTGCGGCGCGCGCGTGCCGCATGGTCAAAGTCCTAACAACCATGTATGGAAGGTTCATATGCAAAAGCTCATTGACGGACTTCATCACTTTCAGACATCGCTCTTCAGTTCGCAGCGCGAGTTGTTCGAGCGACTTGCCAATGGGCAAGCGCCTGAAACCCTGTTCATTACCTGCTCTGACTCCCGTATCAATCCCAACCTGCTGACGCAGACCGAGCCGGGAGAACTGTTCATCCTCCGCAATGCGGGGAACATCATTCCTCCACATGGCGCATCAAATGGCGGCGAGGCTGCCACTATTGAGTTTGCAGTGGCTGGTCTGGGTGTCCGTGACATCATCGTCTGCGGCCACTCGCACTGCGGAGCCATGAAGGGTCTGCTGAATGAGGCACTGACCGCGGATACCCCGGCTGTTCGGCAATGGCTCACTCATGCCGATGCCGCCAAGCGCATCGTCCGTGAGAACTATTCAGGGCTTGATGGCGAGCCGTTGATTTCCGTGTGTGTCCAGGAGAATGTCCTGACCCAGTTAGAGAACCTCCGAACGCATCCATCGGTGGCGTCGCGGATCAGGCGCGGTGAACTCAACTTGCATGGTTGGGTTTACAAGATCGAGACCGGCGAGGTGTTTGCCTACGACCCTAGTCGCGGTCAATTCACTCGGCTGACCATGGAGTCCACCAAGATTCCTGCGGCAACAACTCGAAAGCTCACTGTTCCCATCTAACTATGAACAACACAGTCGCTCAGTGACCATCGTGGCGAAGTTCGTTCGGTGCTGCCAGCCGTGATCCACGGGATGCTGGTGCCAGCGCCACTCGTTGGTGTCATCAGCGGTGTTGTCGCCGCGCTCGCCATCATTGCAAGTGCAGATCGTTCATAGAACTCTCTGCTACTTCTTTCCCTTGCGACCCCGACCCGCGCGCGTTCCGGGCATTCCTGCCTTGGGACGAGGCTTCTCCTCAATGACTGGCTCCTCTGCCATGCCCTCGACTTCGGGCAGGGCTTCCACGCGCTTGCGCTGATCACGGAGGCGGGCGGCCTTCTCAAACTCAAGCGCGCCGGCTGCAGCCAGCATCTCTTCCTCAAGTTCACGCATCGCCTCAGCCTTGTCGAAGCGGCGTGATTCCTTGGTGCCAACTGCCTCGCGGGCAGTGCGGTTGGCCTTGATCTCAAGGGCAATACCCTGACGGATTGCCTTGACGATGGTCTCTGGCGTGATGCCATGCTCTGTGTTGTAAGCAATCTGCTTGGCACGGCGGCGCGAGACCTCATCAATGGCCGCCTCCATTTCCGGCGTCATCTTGTCCGCATAGAGGACAGCCTCGCCGCCGGAATTGCGCGCGGCGCGACCCATCGTCTGAATGAGACTTGATCTACTTCGCAGGAATCCCTGGGTGTCTGCATCCAGAATGCAGACGAGGCTGACCTCCGGCAAATCAAGACCTTCACGCAGCAGATTGACGCCAACGAGCACATCAAACAGACCTTCGCGCAACTCCTTGAGGATCTCGATACGGTCAAGGGTTTCGATTTCACTGTGCAGGTAGCGAACCCGCACGCCGTTCTTGTGAAGGTAATTGGTGAGTTCTTCGCAGAGGCGTTTAGTAAGTGCGGTGACAAGTACACGGTCACCGCGCGCTGCGCGTTCCTTGCATCGCTCCAGAAGATCAGGGATTTGCCCACGCGCGGGCAGAAGGGTGATGATCGGGTCAACAAGACCAGTGGGTCGAATGACCTGCTCGGCGATGACGCCATGCGAACGTTCCAGTTCATACGGGCTAGGCGTGGCGCTCACATAGACCACAGCAGGAATGATTTCTTCAAACTCCTCAAAGCGGAGCGGTCGATTGTCCATAGCGCTTGGCAAGCGGAAGCCGTGGTCAACGAGGGTTTGCTTACGCGCCTTGTCACCGAAGTACATGCCTCGGATCTGCGGCAGCGTGACATGGCTTTCGTCCACCACCACAAGCCAGTCATTCTCGGCATGCCCGGGCACGCGGCGGAAGTAATCCATGAGCGTCAATGCCCGTTGCCCACGGGCGCGACCATCAAAGAAGCGGCTGTAATTTTCGATGCCGCCGCAATAGCCCGTTTCCTGGATCATCTCAAGGTCGTACTTGGTGCGTCCGAGGAGCCGCTGCGCCTCAAGCAACTTGCCTTCGGCGCGCAACTCCAGGACTCGTTCATCAAGCTCGCTCTTGATCTCATCAAGCGCTCGCTTCATTTGATCTTCCGGCATCATGTAGTGCACTGCGGGGAACACCCATGCGCGCGATTCCTCGCTGAGTACTTCACCACTGACGGGGTCAAAGGTCTCGATCGTTTCCACTTCTTCGCCGAACAGGCCGATGCGAATCGCATGTTGCTCACTCGCCGGGAAGACTTCAATGGAATCTCCGCGCACGCGGAAATTACCGCGTCCGGGTTCGATCTCCTTGCGCACGTATTGCATGTTGGCAAGGCTGATGAGAAAGTCGCGCCGCTTGAGAGTGGTGCCGCGTTCCACCACCACCATACGGTTGCGGAACTCGTCTGGTGAACCAAGGCCATACAGGCAACTGACGCTTGAGATCACAATCACATCTGGCCGTGAGAGCAGGGAACTGGTGGCCAAGAGGCGAAGGCGGTCGAGGTCTTGATTGCGGCTCGCATCTTTCTCAATGTAGATATCGCGCTGTGGGATGTACGCCTCTGGCTGGTAGTAGTCGTAGTAACTGACGAAGTAGCAGACTGCGTTGTCCGGGAAGAGTTCTTTCATCTCCTCGTAAAGCTGCGCCGCAAGCGTCTTGTTGTGACTGATGAGGAGTGTTGGCTTCCCCGTGCGCGCGATGACATTCGCCATCGTGAATGTCTTACCGGTGCCAGTCGCGCCTAGGAGCGTCTGAAACTTCTCTCCGCGGGCCAACCCTGCCACCAGTTGTTCGATCGCCTCTGGCTGATCGCCAGTGGGTTGGTAGGGGCTGTGGAGGCGAAACATCATGATCCATTGTAGGTGGCCTTCACGCGGTAGATAGGCGGTACAGTGCTTCGTCTTAAGGCGTGTCGCTGCGCCCGACCGAGGTTTCGATTTCGCCGCTCAGTGAAGGGTCACAGCAATGATGTCCGCCATTTCAAAGAACACCGTCCTTGTCCTTGCAGTTGCAGGTTGCTTTGTTCCCATGCAGGGCTGCAAGAATGGACCGCCACCACTCATGGCCGCTCGACTGCTGATGAAGGGCGGGAAGGACCAAAATGGCGGACCGATCAATCAAGGTGACCTACTGAAGCTCACGAAGTCGACCGATGGCACCGCCACAAAGGGCGAAGACTTCAAGGTTGCCCTCGCAGCGAAGGCCGGAGATGGATACGAGTGGCAATGCCGTACGCCGAATGACGCGTACCTGTTGGTTGATGCTTCATTCGAGACCGCACCAGAGGGTAAGGTTGCGCCGGGCACGGATGTGCAAACCATCTACCACCTGCACGCCCGTGGCGTTGGCAAGACGAAGATCGAATTCGCCCTCGTAAGCCTTGCTGATGAGAACATCGCGCCGAAGCAGGTCATCACCCTAGAAGTCGAGGTCAAGCAAGGAAGCTCGACGTCAAAGTAACCCGAGCGGCACTAACCACCCTACTCAGGACAACGAAACTTAACTAGGTGTGGGTTGGACGGTTTGCGATGTAAGCGGTGCAAGCTCTTCAGGAGACATGGCTGCAAACACTCCAGCGAGGGTCGGGTCGAAGTGCGTTCCAGCGCAGCGCGCAATCTCTTCGAGGACTTCTTTGGTCGATCGCGCGGGGCGGTAGAGGCGCGAGCTAGTCATTGCATCAAACGCATCGGCAATGCAAACCACTCGCCCAAGCAGGCTGATATCCATGGCCCCGCGCTGGTTTGGATATCCACGGCCATCCCAGCGCTCGTGGTGATCAAGCACGCCTGGAAGGATCTCCCGGAGTTGCGGGATGTCACGCAGGATCGATAGACCCAGCTCGGGATGTTGCTTGATCAGCCTGAACTCGTGCTCTTCCAAAGCGGAAGGCTTGCGCAGTACTTCCTCAGGCACGCCGATCTTTCCGATGTCGTGTACCAGTCCGCACAACCGCGCCTGCTCGACGAGCGTGCTGCCGAGTCCCGCTCGCTCGGCAAGCAATGCTGCAATTCTGCTCACGCGGTCACTGTGTCCACGGGTGTACGGATCCTTTGCATCGATCGCCTCAATGAGTGCCCGCATGGTCCCGCTGAACAGTTCGCGTTGTTCGGCATCCATGCGTTCGTGAAGTTGAATTCGAGCGAGGTTTGAAAGCGCTAGGCCCATGAAGTGACCGATGGCTCCGGCAAAGTTCACTGCCTCATGGAGCTTCGTGCTTGAAACGGCGCCGCGCCGGTCAAGGTAGAGCCAGCCGTGGAAGGTGTTTCCGGTTCGAACTGGAACGCAGGCCGCATCCTGAATGTCCATGCGTACCACGCTCTCGCTAGCGAGCATGGTTGTCTTGCCGTTGCCGCGGTGATAGACGAAGGCGCGGTCCATCGCGTTGCGCAGCATGGTCCGGCTGACCAGGATGGCGCCTGATGCGTCGCGAATGCGTCCAATGCAGGCCAGTGCATCGATGCGATCCTCGGTTGTGCCTTGCAACAGAAATGCGACATTCGAGAAACTAGTAGCTGCAACGAGCGATTGCACCGCCGCTTCGGCGATGCTCACCATGTCTGGCGCGTTCGACATTGTTTCCGTCGAATTGAGCAGATGCACCAAGTAGTCAGCGGCTAGGGCGTCCGGGTGTTCAAGCGGGATGGCCTCCGCATGCATTCCATGGCTGATCTGCTCATCGCCAAGCTGGATCGAATGCATGGTTGAGCGCGCGTTGTCTTCGTCTTCGAAGCGGAGTTGGAAGGGACCGATTCCAATGACGTCGCCGATTCCCAAGCGAATCTCTGCGCCGCACTCAAGGCGAGTGCCGTTCAGCGTGGTGCCCGTCCTGCTGTCAAGATCGCGCAGCCGCAAGTACCGGTCACCCCCACGTACATCGGTGCTCCACACAAGTGCAGCATGTCGACGTCCGACCGTTGGCATCGTCAATCGAACGTGGCATTCATCGGAGCGCCCGATCAAGGTCGTGTGCTCAGGATCCACATTGAATTCACCGGTTGCGCCGGGCGGTCCGTCAACCATCCGGATTCGGTACGCGGTGCTCATATGTGTGTCATACCCGCGATGCACGCTACCAACGCATAGTCATGGTTTGAAAGTGTTATGTGGAACATCCAAGCTTGACTTTCTAGCCCGCGAGCGGCGATGGATGAATCGAGAATCGATGGCTCTCAGCCTTCGAGCAGCCACCAACGTTTCTTGGCGCGCAGCCCATGGCGAAGCCCAAAGCGTCGCTGGGTCACTTCGGAAATGAATGCCGCCGCTTCAATTGGATCATCAGTGATCTTCACGAGTGCGCGATCCGCTTTATCGATGGTTCCGTCAGGAATCATGCGCTTCTGTATGAAGTCTTCCAACTCATCCCAGTACTCCTTGCCCATGATGACAACGGGGAAATCAGCGATCTTTCCCGTCTGCATGAGGGTGAGTGTTTCGAACAACTCGTCCATGGTTCCATACCCGCCCGGCAGCACCACGAAGCCGTATGAGTACTTCAGGAGCATTACCTTGCGAATGAAGAAGTAACGAAACTCCACAGTGCGATCGCACCATTGATTCGGCTTCTGTTCAAGTGGAAGCGTGATATTGCAGCCGATACTGGGGGCGCCCACATCGTGTGCTCCGCGGTTTGCTGCTTCCATGATGCCGGGACCGCCGCCTGTCATGACAGTGAATCCGCGTCGACCAAGCTCAGCGCCCACCTGTTGCGCCATGGCATACCAGTGATGAGTTTCTGGAAAGCGTGCGCTGCCGAATACTGTCACGCACGGACCAGCAAAGTGCAGACGTCGAAATCCGCGAATGAACTCTGCTGCAATTCGAATCACTCGCCAGAGCTCTTCGAGTCGTGGGCGTGGACCAGCAAGCATCAATTGCTCGGGCGCTGCTGGTGGTCCGGCTGGAAATTCTTCAGGTGTCATTTCTTTGTGGATTCCCACTCAGTGATGATGGTTGATTCGCGCTCTGCCGACAGTCCTGGCTGACTTGGCTGCGCCCCCCATTCATAGGCGCCAGGGTGCTTGGTCGCCCACCACAAAAGCGTATCTCGCACGGTGTCTGCAAGCGGGCGGAATGTGCAGCCAGCCGCAACGGCACGGGCTCGACTGATGTTGCCAGCGCCGGCAAATTGCGGATCCTCAGGCAACCAGAGCGGCAGCCCCATCCACGGCGAGACCCTTGCAGTTTCAAGCAGATATGTCTCGGGAATCGGCACAAAGTCCACCGCCGCTGAGGTGCACGCCTTGCAGCCATCAACCATTTCATTGAAGCTCAGCGAGCCGGCAGGTCCGGTGACATTGAAGGTCCCTCCGTGCCCATCGGCGATGCAGCGCACGGAGAATTCCGCACAGTCGCGCACATCAACGAAACTAATCAGCGCCTTGCGCGGCTCTTTCGGTGCAGGTGTGAGGACTCGTCCGCCGCGTGCAATGCGAACGGGCCAATAGGTGAATCGATCTGTTGGGTCACCAGGGCCAACGATCAGTCCGGGGCGAAGAACGGAGCATCGCTCGCCAAAGGCTTTGAGTGCCTCTTGCTCGCATGCAGCTTTCAGTGGTCCGTACATTTCGTTACTGAGCTTCTGTTCCTCAGGTGTTTCGATCGTGCCCACCGCTGCAGTCTCGTCGGCGTTCGGCGTGGCCATCGAGGCGTACACCGAAACCGTCGAAACGAAGACGTAATGTCGCGCGGCCTTGGCCAGCAGCGTGGCGGATGCGCGCACGTCCTGCGGTCGGTAGCCGGATGTATCGATCACTCCATCCCAGCGGCGCCCGGCAGCGATGGCTCGTTCGAGCGCCTTGAGCCCATCGCCCTTTGCAGGATCACGGTCGCCGCGGATGGTCTCCAAGTCTGGGAACAGGTCGGCGCGCGTCTTGCCTCGGTTGAACAGGGTGACCTTCCAACCGCGGCGCTGTGCACTGGCCACGATTTCAGGCCCGAGGAAGGCGGTGCCGCCAAGGACAAGTAGTTCCATAGGCGCGATCGTATCGCTCCGCCGGGGGCGCCACGGGCGCTTCCGTGGGGCTCAGACGCGGCCGTTCAATGTCTGCATCGTGTTATTGACTGGAAACGGCGACATTTCAATTTTCTCGATGAGACATGATCCATCCTTCGGGATTCTGCGCTTCAAGGGCCGAGGATCACGCAGTGAGTGAAACGGGGCGGGCAGATTGGCTGCGGAAAGGGGAACAGGGAGGCAACAGCAGACTTTGGCCTTGATCGGTACGGTCGGACTTCTCACAAGTAGTTCGTTTGCGGGCGTGGTCTCGACCGTCGCCTTTAACAACCTCGTTGAATGGACGGAGTTCGCTGCTGAGCCGGGAATCTTCCCCGCCGATTGAACCATCGCTACCAGTGTCGAGAATTTTGAATCCAAGCGCTCGTTGACGCAGCCTTCCATCTCTGGCGGCCTAGGCGCATCGAGATCACGCTCTCCAACGGCGCAGCGTCATTCAGGAATTCACCCCCCAGGCACCATCGCGCTGATCGGCGCGGTCGGCCTGCTCGGATGAATTGCGCCGCCTGTTCACCACTTTCGGGACGGCTCAGAATCCCCAAAGCTTCCGGTACTCAGACTTGAATGAGTCGCCGTAGCCCTTGGCGAACGTGGCAGGGATTCCAGCTTCTGCTACGTTTCCCTTGGTGAAGATGCGCAGTGGAATGTTCATGTTCTTGACCGTGCCCATGCCGCCAACAAGCCGCATTTCGGCATCGGCAATCGCATAGCCAGTCCATTCGAGGCATTCGCCGACAGCCATCTCCACCTTGCCAGCACGGATCATGTCAAGGACGAATGGGGTGCCATTGAATCCGATGATCTTCGCCTTACCTTCCATGTTCGCTGCTGCAACGGCAGGTACCACAAACTCCGACATACTGTCGTAGATACAGATGACATAAGAGATCTTTGGATCAGCCTTGAATGCAGTTTCGACAGCGGGCTTTAGGCCCGTACTCCAGTTGGCGATTGCCACATTGGAAAATGTGAATGTGATGTTCGGACCGCCGTACTGTTTGAATTCCGAAGTGATTCCGCTTCGAATCGACGCCGTTGAAGCCAACTCGTCGGAGACGAGCACCAGTACATGAGCTGATGTGTCTTTAGAGATCACCCAGTCCGCCAACAGGCGACCGGCGCGCGCGAAGTCGACGGGTAGGTTGGCAACATCCGTGGGTACCGCGTCCCCGACACCGAAGTTGTGCGACACCGCGACGATCGTCCCGGCCGCCTTCGCGGTGGCGATTTCTTTCGTCAGGTCGCTGGGACTTGGTCCGGCAAAGAGGTCGATCAGTGAGACCTTCGATGCAATGCCAGTCTCCATGCCTTTCTGATACTGAGCAAGCTCACCACTGTTCGGCACGAAGGAGTACGAGTATCCAACCATCGATGCCGCACTCTTCATCCCGGTCAGGCCCTGCTCGTACCACGGATTGCTTGTTGGTCCCGGAATACTGAGGATTGACTTGCCAGCCATGACCTTCTTCGCATCGAAGGCTGGTCCCGGCGCAACAAACGTCGGCACCGCATACAGCGGAGCAAGTTGAGCCAGCGCGTGCGATTGATCGGCGGTCCCGGTTGCAACCAGCGAACTGCAGGATGCGGCGATGCCAGTCAGAGCCACGAGTGCCGCGATCGTTACAAGTTTCATCCGTTGCTGTTGAGTAATCATGATGGGAAGGCTATGGCAATCGCTCATGCGTTGCATCAACGGCCACCGAATCACCAATACTGATCGAACCGGAAGCCTCCACCATCATGTGCTGTCCGAATGTCACGCTGGTTCCATCGGCGCGGTAGGTGGCAAGGGTGGCGAGCGGGTCGTTTCCCGCGAACTCGCCGGTCGATTGATTGATGGTGATGACCTTGCAGCGTTTGCAGGCGTTACTGACGCGAAATGCGGCGTTGCCAATGCGTAGGGCGCGCCACTCGTCGTCGGCGCCGGCCGTGGCACCACGCACCACCACGTTCGGGCGGAATCGATCCATCTGTATGCCCGACGATCCGCTGCGCTGCAGCCGGGTATTCAACTCTTCCAGGGCCGCGGTCGTTGTGAGTAGTAGCGGAGCAGCGTCTGCAAAGCTGACGTGGCGTCTTGGTTCTCCGCGTTTGGTGCTCGTCAGTCGCTCGCAATCATCAGGCATCCACACCAACTGTGTGGGCACACCAAGTACTTCACTCAGCATGCGGCTTGCATTCGGATCGGCGATGCGAACGTCAAGGCAATCGTCCCAAACGGTGGCCCGAAGTTTTGGTGCGCTGCTAGAAGGGAAGGCAACATCCAGCGTTCCCGCTACACTTGTAATGCGCAGCCCAGCGTCGAAAATCGCTGCGCCAATCAGTGCCATCCTTGGGTTCGTTCGTTGCGAGATGAACACCCCATCCTCATCGACAACCATGAAGCGACGGTCATGACGAAGGCCGCGTTCATCAACAGACCAACTCCGCGGCGAAAATCCTGCCGCGCCCTTAAGTGGATAGACGTGCAGCGAATCCACCACAAGATGGTTTGTTCCGCTCGTGGGTGTTGTGGCGTCAGCAGTCATCGCGTGGAAACTATACGAGTTGCAAAAACACGCCGGCCGGTCGCAACGTACGACCGGCCGGCGGAAGCTGGAATCTCTCTCAATACAGTCGACTCAGGTCGGCTGTGCCTCGATCTTGCGAGTCTCGTCAGTGCTCTCAGTACCGGTGCCGGTGAAGGTCAAGTAGTCCTTGCCAGCTTCGTGCACTGCAACAATCGCTGTGCCCTCGCCGAACTCGCCGCTGAGCAGTCGCTCTGCGAGCGGGTCTTCGATGTACTGCGCCAGTGCACGACGCAATGGACGGGCACCGTAGTCTGGGTTGTAGCCCTTCTCGATGAGGAAGTCCTTGGCCGGGTCGCTGACTTCCAAGGTGATGCGGCGCCCAGTGAGGCGTTCCTTCACCTTGGACAGTTCAAGGTCAATGATGTAGGTCAGATCCGCCTTGATGAGCGGTCGGAACACGATCATGTCATCAAGTCGGTTGATGAACTCAGGGCGGAAGAACTTCTCAGCCTCGCTGAAGAGAGACTTCTTGATCTTCTCGTAATCCTGAACCTCTTCACGCTTGGTGAAGCCAAAGTTGGCGCCACCCTTGATGATGTCCGAACCAATGTTCGAAGTCATGATGATGATGGCGTTGCGGAAGTCGATGCGCCGACCGAACGAGTCGGTCAAGTGCCCGTCATCCATGACCTGCAGCAGCATGTTGAACACATCTGGGTGAGCCTTCTCCACTTCGTCAAACAGGATCACCGAGTACGGGCGACGACGAACGCGCTCTGTGAGCTGACCGCCTTCTTCGTAGCCGACGTATCCCGGAGGAGCGCCGACTAGGCGTGACACATTGTGCTTCTCCATGTACTCAGACATGTCGAGGCGGATCATGGCGTCTGGGTCGCCGAACATGAATTCAGCGAGGGCCTTGGCCAAGAGTGTCTTGCCGACGCCGGTTGGCCCAAGGAACATGAAGGAACCCATTGGTCGCTTCGGATCCTTGAGTCCCGAGCGCGCCTTGCGGATGGCGCGGGAGACCTGCTTGACAGCCTCGTCCTGGCTGATGACGGACTTGTGCAGTTCCGCCTCCAGTTGCAGAAGACGTGCGCTTTCTGCCTTCTCCAAGCGGGTGAGCGGCACGCCAGTCATCTTGCTGACTACTTCGGCGATGACATTCTCATCAACGATGGCATCGACCTCATTCATGCGGTCGCGCCATGTTTGCTGCATGCGCTCCTTCTCCTTGCGGAGCTTCTCTGCCTGGTCGCGCAGTTCAGCGGCCTTCTCGTAGTCGGCGTTCTTGACGGCATCGTCCTTCTCGATGGAGAGGCGCTCAATGCGCGATTCCATGTCCGCCAGATCCGGCGGCTTGGTCATGCTCTTGAGGCGTAGACGAGCTCCGGATTCATCGATCACATCGATCGACTTGTCGGGCTGCACGCGGCCGGTGATATATCGACCCGAAAGATCCACGGCAGCGCGGAGTGCGCCATCGGTGATGCGAACCTTGTGATGCTTCTCATAGCGCTCGCGCAGTCCCTGCAGAATCAAGAATGTCTGATCCGCATTCGGTGGTTCAACCACGATCGACTGGAAGCGACGCTCCAGCGCAGAGTCCTTCTCGATGTACTTGCGGTACTCGTCAAAGGTGGTGGCGCCCACGCATTGGATTTCGCCACGAGCCAAGGCAGGCTTGAGCACGTTGGACGCATCGATCGCGCCTTCTGCACCGCCAGCACCAACCAAGGTGTGTAGCTCGTCGATGAACAGAATGATGTTCTTGGCGCGGCGCACTTCATTCATGACGGCCTTGATGCGCTCTTCAAACTGTCCGCGGTACTTGGTGCCAGCGACCATGCTGGCCAAGTCAAGCACCACAAGACGCTTCTCGAACAGTAGGTCTGGGACTTCCTGTGCCAAGATGCGTTGCGCAAGACCTTCAACGATGGCGGTCTTGCCGACACCGGCTTCGCCCAAGAGCACAGGATTGTTCTTGGTGCGTCGGCTGAGAATCTGAATCAAGCGTTCGATCTCATGCTCACGTCCGATCACCGGATCAAGCTCACCACTCTTGGCGAGTTCGGTGAGGTCGCGTCCGAATGAATCGAGAGCAGGGGTCTTGCTCTTGCCGCGGCGGGCAGTGGAGCCGCCTTCGGTTGGGCCGGGCTCTTGTGCCTGTGGCTCGGATGGGGCCTGTGGAGCCTCATCGCGCTCCTGATCGGCACCAGCGCCAAGCAGATTAAGAACCTCTTCGCGAACCTCTTCAAGCTTGAGGCCAAGATTCATCAGCACCTGTGCGGCAACGCCATCGTGCTCGCGCAGAAGACCGAGCAGCAAATGCTCGGTGCCGACGTAGTTGTGGTTCAGGTTGCGCGCTTCTTCGATCGCGTACTCAATGACCTTCTTGGCGCGGGGCGTCTGTGGCAACTTGCCCATGGTCACCATCTCGGGGCCGCTCTTGACGAGCTTCTCCACTTCGAGGCGAACCTTGCGCAAATCAATATCGAGGTTCTTGAGAACATTGGCGCCGACGCCCGAGCCCTCCTTCACCAGACCAAGCAGAATGTGCTCAGTACCGATGTACTCGTGGTTGAAGCGTTGGGCTTCCTGGTTTGCCAGGGCCATGACCTTGCGGGCGCGATCAGTGAGTCGTTCAAACATTTCCAGCCTCCTTCGTGGGATTGATCCGGTTCTCCGGACCATGCTTCGCTTCAACCGTACGAATTGTTCTCGGGCAATGCTAGGAATTGCCTGAGGTCTTCGTGCAGATATTGGTTGCAATTGGCTTGCCACGCCAAATGCACCGTTCGTTGGATCGGGCCACTGCGCCTTGAGAGTGAGGAATCGTCGTGAACTTTCACCAATTTCCGTATATTTCAACCGCAATTTTATGGTGGTTTTATGGCAGATTGTGCTGTAAGGCACGGCTGGCAATAGGGTTGTGCCGATGGGCTGTTGTTTCGTGGCGCAAACGAGCTACGCTTTCCCATCATGCCTGCCTTCACGTACTTCTCACGCACTCGCGCTGCCATCATGGCAGGGTGGGTCGTGTGCATGACGTGTGCCCAAGCCGCGCCAGTGGTTGCTGAGGCTCCACGCGTCGTCGCTCTGCCACCTGCAGCGGATGGGCCCGCCGCGTTGCCACCGACCGGCACGCTTGAGCGACCAGTTGAAATTCGCGCGCGGCTCATCAGTGGTGCGGCGTTTGTTGCCAAGGTCACGTCATGGTCCATGGATGGCATCAGCGGATCATTCGGAACGCACGCATGGTCAGATTTGGTAGCAGCCGACATGCGCCGTGTCTTCATGCAGTTCATGGACCGCAAGAGCCCCGAGCAGTGGGTTCGTCTTGGAGAGTTGCTTGCTGGTGCGCGCGACGGGGTGCAGTTTGTCGATGACGCATTTGCACAAGCGAAACGGTTGGGGGCAACGCCAACCGCCATTCAAAGTGCGCGCACGCGTGGCCAGGCAGCGTTCATTGCGCGCAAGGAACGTGAACGTATGGACGGCGAGCGCCGCCTTCAGGACGATGCCCTTCCAGATGACGCCACCGCAAAGCCTTGGCCAGTGCTCACTGACGCGGAGCAGAGCAACGCGATCGACTCCATGCGGCAGCAGGCAATTGCAGCCATGACTGTTGCGGGAGTGAAGTACGAGTCAGTGGAGACGGACAATTTCCTGATCTATGGCGATATCTCACGATTGGAATTGCAGCGCTGGGCGCGCGAACTGGACGGCCTGTACACCCGCGTTTGCGACATTCTTGCTGTACCGAAAGGCGTGAAACTTTTCTGGGGAAAGGCAGTGGTGTTGGCCTTTGACAAGCAGGACACCTTCCGATTGGCAGAGGCTGCAATCTTCAATCACAAGGCGCCCGCCATGTTGCGCGGAGTCTGTCACATGAAGGGGCCGCAGGTCTTCATTTCCATTTATCGCGGCAACAACGAACTGGAATTTGCAAGCACGCTCGTGCATGAGACAACGCACGGAATCATCTATCGGTATGCAACGCCGATTCAGATGCCTGACTGGGCCAACGAAGGATTTGCTGACTGGGTGGTGCGCGCGTGTGTCAAGAATTCCAACGTGGACGCGTCTCGGCGCCCGCAGGGATTGGCGTTCTTTCGGCAGGGCGGTGATGCCACCAAGATCATGGCGCTCAGTGGCAAAGATGGCACCTGGCCGGGCGACAACGCCATCGGTTACTCGGTGGGGTACATCATGGTTGACCTGATGATTGCCGATCGCGAGCAGAAGTTTGGTTCGTGGGTCAAAGCGATCAAGGGCGGCAAACCATGGCAAAAGGCGCTTGCGGAGGACTTTGGAGTGTCAGCGCCCGCGCTGGCAACATGGGCCGCGCAGTGGTACCGCACCAACGATGGCGCACCCCGCCGGCGCTGAGTGAATTGTTGAGATTCATGACGAGCCAAGAAGATGGTTCGCGCCGCGTCACCGTGCACTGCGGAGTAGGATTCGTCCCCTCACATGGCAACTACAAAGACCCTCACGAAGAAGCACAGTAAGTCCTCGCCCACGGCCGCAATCAAGCGGAAGAAGAAGCCCGCCGCCAAGGCAAAGGGTTGGCGCACGGCGCGGACGAGCGATCGCCATGAACTCTATGAACTGTCGGTGCAGGAGCCGTCAGCAGAGATCGCATTCATGGAGCGCGCCTTCCGTGAGCGTTACGGCCGAGTTCCCACCGTGCTGCGCGAAGATTTCTGTGGCACTGGATTCGCAAGTTGTGCATGGGTTCAGCATCGCCGAAACAATCGCGCTTACGGAATCGATCTCTGCTCAAAGACCATGGCGTGGGGCAAGGGTCGTCACGGCACGGCGCTCACCACTGATGAGTGCAAGCGCATGCAGTGGATCAAGGGCGATGTCCGCAGTACTCCCACCGAGCCAGCGGATGTTCTTGCAGCGCTCAACTTCAGTTACTTCCTCTTCAAGACGCGCGCAGGATTGCTTGAGTATTTCCGCGCCGCGTTCAGCAACCTCAAACATGGTGGCTTGTTCGTTCTTGACGCGTACGGTGGCTACGAGAGTTTCTCGGTGATCACTGAGTCGCGCAATCTTGATGGTTTCACATACTTGTGGGACACCGAGAAGTACAACCCGATCACTGGCGAAGTGTTGAATCACATTCACTTCAAGTTCCCCGATGGCACCGAACTTCGCAAGGCCTTCACCTACGACTGGCGCCTCTGGACGCTTGCAGAAATCCAAGAAACGCTGATAGAGGCGGGATTTGTGCGTCCGGCCGTCTACTGGGAAGGCACCGTGAAGAAGACTGGCGAAGGCGATGGCGTGTTCCGCCGTAAGACCGTCGGCGAGGCATGCGGTGGGTGGATTGCATACATCGTCGCGGAGAAGCCAGTGGCTGCCAAGGCGAAGTCAGGCGCAAAGTCCAAGCCAGCTACCAAGCGTCCAGCTCGCCGCGCGGCTCGCTGAATCATCTACAAGGAAGAGTTGTCTCCATGCCAATTTCCACCAACAGCGAAGGTCTTGGCATTGCGTCTCTCACGCCGCTCTTGGCGGAAGTGAGCAAGGCGTTCGAACGGCAATTGGCGAGCGACCTGCCGCCGGTCAATACGCTTTGCCGTCATGTGGAGCGCTACCGCGGCAAGATGCTGCGCCCAACGATGGTGTTCCTCTGTGGGCAGGCGTTTGGAACGGTCGGGGAGCGCCATGTCATCATTGCTGCAACCTGTGAAATGATTCACATGGCAACCTTGGTGCACGATGATGTGCTCGACGAGGCCGAGGTGCGCCGCAAGGGCAATACCGTGAACCACCTACGCGGCAACGAAGTGGCAGTGATGTTGGGTGATTACTTGATTTCAAACGCATTTCACCTGTGCAGCCGTGCTGGCGATCCCGCGCTGAACCTTCGTCTTGGCGAAGTCACCAACACTCTTTGTGAGGGCGAATTGGTGCAACTCAGCCACCGCGAGGACTTGTCGCTTGATGAGCGCACCTACTTTGAGATTGTGCGCCGCAAGACAGCTGTATTGATCGGCGCCTGCTGCGAATTGGGCGCGCGTCTGTCTGGGGCGCCAGAAGATGCAGTATCTGCGCTTCGCAGGTTTGGCGAAGGAATTGGCGTTGCATTCCAAGTGCAAGACGATCTGCTCGATATTGAAGGGCGCGAGGATGTGGTTGGCAAGAGCCTCGGTCGCGACCTCGAGAAGGGCAAATTGACGCTCCCGATCATCATCCATCTTGCACGTTGCACTGGCATGAGCCGTGAGCGCACGATCGCAGCGATCCGTGCACGGGATGGAATTGCATTGATGGATGAACTCACCGCGGGCGGCGCACTCACTGACGCACGGCATCGTGCTGAGGCGATGGTTGCAACAGCGCGCGCCGAACTATCGAAGGTGCCAGCAGGTCCAGCGCGTGACGCCCTTGATGCCGCCGCTCTTGCGATTGTTCATCGCGACTTCTGATCAGCCGTTGAACCTGCCCAACCACGGCCACCCTTAGCTCCGGTAGCGGCGGCGGGCTTGGTATTCGCGCGGTTGGCTGCCACCAACTTATCGATGTCTTCTTCCTGCAGCGACATTGGGTGACCCTGCCAGCGAACGATTCCATCCGCTGAGAAGATGGCCATGTGCGGGATGCCGCGGATGCCGAAGAACTTCTCCTTGAGTGTTGCCGCCGGATCGATGGCGAGCGGATACTTGAAGTCTCCAGCCTTGAGTTTCTGCTTTTTCATGCCGGCGGTGAACTCAGCGTCTTTTTCATCGCTGATTCCAACGAAGAGGATGTCCTGCCCGTATTTCTCGGTCAGTTCATTGACATGTGGGATGGCCGCGCGGCAGGGGCCGCACCAGGTTGCCCAGAAGTCGATGGCCACGAGTCGGATACCTGGATCCGGGCGTTGCCCAAGCCATTTGGCAACGGTGAATCCGGGGATCTTCTTGCCGCGCTTGTCGCCAGCGGACTTCGGATCAATGGGCGCCAGGAATTCCGGCCACTTCACATCAGCGGCTGGCTTTGCATCGTCTGCACCTGGCGCACCCATGGCGTCTGGCTTCTCTCGTGCTTCAACGCTTTCGTCCACTTCCTCTGCAAGCAGTGCTGGCAGTTTGGCTTTGAGCCCAACATCACTGAGCCCCACATAGCGAACTGCACCAGTCTTATCAATGACAATGTTCACAGGCTTCTTCCAAACGCCCAGTGCGTCGCACCAATCGCCTGAAGCATCAATGGCAACAAGGCACGGTGAATCCTTTGCAAGGATGTCATCGGCGCGGTCTGCTTGGTCGGGTGTATGCAAGCCAACAAGGATGACGCCTTCGGGAATGGAACGCTTGACTTTTTCCAGTGCAGCCCGTGGGCTCGATTTCCCGCCGACGGACTGAATGACCGTGACCTTGTCGCGGAACGCCGCGCGGTCCATTGCTTCGCCACCAACCCAAACAAGATCAGCGGTTGGCTTTGGAATCATCCAACCTTCATGCTCCTTGAGTGCAGCTCGGTCTGCCTTGTCAAGAGGCGCGTAGAACTTCGCTTCTGCTGTTGGGATGGCGGGTCCGTCAGCCTTGGCATCGGGATCTTTCGTGGCTGGCGCGCTCGGTGGGGCGGTGTTGCCCGACCGCGGCTTGGATCCATATTGCGGTTCTGCCATTGCCGGCGTGGTTGCAACGGAAATCGTTGTCAACATCACGAGCAGCGCGGTGGAGAGCGAAGCCTTGGTCATGCGGTGAATCCTACCCCTGCCGTCAGGATTCACCCAAGCAGCGGTCCATGGGCACGAGAGCCATGTTGTCGATCAGGCGAACGCTTCCCAGTCGCGCGGCGATCAGGGCTCGGGTTGGAGTTTTCCACGAAGTCACCGGAAGTAGGGTGGATGCATCGCGTACCACCGCGTAATCGATGGTGAGGCCGTGCT
>JBIKQN010000090.1:0-6209 GCA_044349615.1 Phycisphaerales bacterium | reverse complement strand
ATACCCGTTGGTGCTCATGCTTGAGCCTCTCTTTCGCTGCAACCTGTCTTGTGCGGGCTGCGGCAAGATCCAGTACCCGCCGCACATCTTGAAGAAGAACCTCAGCGTTGCAGAATGCATGCGCGCGGTGGACGAATGCGGTGCTCCAATGGTGAGCATTCCAGGTGGCGAGCCGCTACTGCATCCAGAGATTAAGGAAATTGTTGAAGCCTTGGTGGCACGCAAGAAGTACATCTATCTCTGCACCAACGCACTGCTCTTGAAGGAGAAGTTGGAAGCAGGTCTCTTCAAGCCGAGCAAGTACCTGAGTTTCAGTGTTCACATGGATGGCCAAGAAGAGCACCATGACTTTGCTGTTTGTCGCGAAGGAACATTCCAGAAGGCACTTGAAGGCATTCGTCTTGCTGTGAAGATGGGGTTCCGCGTTACGACCAACACCACGCTCTTCCAAGCCACTGATCCAGCATCGGTCCGCAGTTTCTTTGACGAGATGATGGAACTTGGCGTTGAAGGCATGATGGTTAGCCCTGGCTACGCCTACGACAAGGCTCCCGATCAGGAGAGCTTCCTTGGTCGTCGCAAGACCAATGAACTCTTTGAGATGATTCTCTCGAACCGCAAGAAGAGTTGGAAGTTCAATATGAGCCCGCTTTTCCTTGAGTTCCTCATGGGTAAGCGAGACTTCGAGTGCACCCCGTGGGGCAGCCCAGCCTTCAACATCTTCGGATGGCAGAAGCCGTGCTACCTACTCCAAGAAGGGTACTACGACACCTTCAAGGAGCTGATGAATGACACCGCATGGGAGAGTTACGGCGTCAAGAGCGGTAACCCCAAGTGCCAGAACTGCATGGTGCACTGCGGATATGAGCCAACCGCCGTTGACTACACATTCTCTGGTGTCACTGGCATCTGGGCCAATGTGAAGGCCCTCGTGGCCCCGCTCTATCCAAACGAAGCCGCTGCGAAGCGACTCGCCGAGGAATCCAAGAAGCCGCATCGTCCAATCGAACGTCTTGTTCAATTGGGCATCGCAAAGGATGTTGGCGAGAAGAGCGCAGCGTGATTGCTGCCCATCGCGGTGCGGCGTGCTTGGTCGTGACCATGCGCGTGCTCGTGCTTGCGATGGCGGTGGTGACGCAGTGTGGATGTCATTCTGCAGAGATGGTGGTTGCTGACAACGAACCGGCAACGCTGCATGTCACTGTGCTCGGCATTGCGCCCGGGCGCGGCATGGTTCGCTGCGCACTGTACGCAGACCGAGCGACCTTTCTGAAGCCCGGTGGAATTGCAGAAGGTTTCACTATTCCCGCGTCCAATGAAAAAGCCGAGTTTGAACTGCACGCGCGATCTGGCCGCGCAGTTGTGGTTTCGGTCTTTCAAGACCTTGATTCCGATGGAGAACTCGGGCGTGGTGCGCTTGGAATCCCCAATGAACCGTGGGGGTTCAGTGGTAAGCCCTCGCCGCTCGTTCCACCAGCGTGGAGTGTGTGTGCCATTGTGCCCTCAGCTGGTGACAATCGCCTTGAGATCCGCTTGATCGGGAAGGCGCGCTAGCGGTGGGTGACATGGGCGCTCAGGAATCTCCGGACATGCCAGAGTCGGTCCGTGCCTTGACGGGACCAACCGCCAGTGCATTTGCCTGGATTGGCGACCGAAGCAGTGACCTGGTAGAGCATGCCTGTCGGGTGCAATTCAGTTCAGCCGGCTTTGACAACGCAAAGTTTGCGGAAGGCCCGATGATTCTTTCTGCGAATCATCGGAGCTTGCTCGATACGGCAGCTATTCGACATGCGCTTCCCGCGGTGATCCGTGCGCGGACTGCCACTGTGGGTGCTCGTGATTTCTTTTCGCCTTCAGATGCGGACCGTGGCGTGAAGCGATGGCTTCGATCAGCATTGTGTTCGTACGTGGTGCGGACATACCGCGTCTGCCTGATTGGTCGCGGTGATGACATGGGTGATGGTGTTGACCGAATCACTGGACTGTTGCAGTCTGGCTGGAATGTCATCCTGTTCCCAGAAGGAACGCGCGCCCGCAGTGCGTCGCTTGGTCGATTTCGAACGGGAGTGGCACACATAGCCCGTGCAACGCATGCGCGTGTACTGCCAATATGGATTGAAGGCAGCGATCGATTGCTTCCCGTGGGCGGAAAGTTCATCAATGCTGGTGCCGTTCATGTGAATGCTGGTTCGCCCATGCGAATTGGATCCGATGAATCAAACCACGAATTCCTGGCTCGGATGCGCCGTGAAATCGAAGCGCTTCGCGTTCGCTAGCTATCGGGATCTGCGCAGTCCGTGAACGGTTGTAAACATCCATAGAGCACCAAGGATTGGCGCTGAAATCAACGTTGCAACCGGAGCCATGCTGGCTGCTACCCAACCGATGGCAGCCATCAAGAGCGGTGCATTGGTTCGAAGCGAAATCCACACGTTGAGGGCAAGCGCCGCTGCGATGGCTGACGGTGGAGCGCTCGCCGCCGTTAGTAGTCCGACAGCCATGCCAGTGACAGCAACTTGACATGCAGCCATCATGGTCATCAGGCATCCCGCCATGCGATCACGTTGACCGAGCGGCCACAGCAGATCAATGCGCCTTGACCCGTCCTGCGCCCAGTCTCGTCCACTGCTGAAGATGCGCAGCACCACGCACCACAGAAGGATCACGGTGCCTTCAGTCCAGTCGCGTCTGAATTGGTAGTGACTTGGTGCAATGGCAGTGGGTCGATAGATGACGGGGATCGCTACTTGTTGCACCTGTGCGCCAGCCCACACCAGACGAATGAGGGCTTCTTCTTCCCACGCATACCGGCCACTTTGGCATCGCAGTGTGCGGGTGAGGGTCACGGGATAGACCCTCATTCCGCACGCAGCATCACCAACAATCGCTCCGCACGCGGCACGCACGGCAAGTCCGCTGAGAAATCGTCCAAAGAGACGAGCTGTTGGATAGTTGGAAGGAAGGGCGCGGCGGTCACCGAGGACGACTGTCTGGTTGGCGCCTCCTGCCGGCACTGCATGCAGGAACGCCGGGATGCATGCGCAGTCGTGTTGCCCATCGGCATCGATGGTGAGTGCGTGGGTTGCGCCATGACGATCAGCGGCCGCAAAGCCCGCTAGAAGTGCAGCAGCCTTCCCCTGGTTCTTTCCAAGTTGGATCACTTCGCCGGATGCGGCGTTTGCATTGAGCCAATCGGCGGCAACTTGTAGGCCATTGTCGGTACTGCCATCATCAACCACGATGGCATGCAAGCCCTGCGCGTGCAATCCAGCCAGAACCTCCGTGACCGTCAATGCGTGGTTGTAGAGGGGAATGATTCCAACAAACGAAGACATGCGGTCGGTAGGTTAGTCTGCAGCGTCATGGCAGAACGGATTGATGTTGCCTCACTGATAGCGAGTGCCCGAGCAAGCGCGCGGGAGTCGTACGTTGGGCATGTGAATCCGGTGTTCGCCAAGTTAGTGGGATTGACTGGGTTTGATCGCAGTTATGTTCGCGGCGAGGGGCAGTACCTCTGGGATGCAGATGGCAATCGCGTGCTTGATTGCCTGGCTGGCTATGGAGCGCTCGCCCTTGGTCGCGGGCATCCGGTGGTTGTGGATGCCATGGTGCAGTGTCTCACGCTCGCGCCACCCGCGTGGGTGCGATGGGAACTGAACCCGCTCGCTGCTGAAGCTGCGCGTCGACTCACATTGCAGTGTGGCGTTGGCGCGGACCGTGTGTTCTTCACCAACTCAGGGGCGGAATCAGTGGAGGCGGCAATCAAGTTTGCGCGTCAGCACACCGGTCGACCAGGTTTGATTGCATGGTCTGACTCCTTCCATGGTCTCACGTACGGCGCACTCTCCATCAATGGAAATGAGGAATTGCAACAGGGCTTCGGTCCGCTGTTGCCGGGTGCGGCCCTTGTGGAGTTTGGTGATCTTGAAGCGCTTGAACGCGCACTCAGCCGTCGAACGGTGGCAGCCATGGTGGTTGAGCCCGTCCAAGGAAAGACACTTCGTTCGCTTGCGCCAGGCATGTTGCGCGAGGTGCACGCGTTGTGCAAGCGATACGGCACGCTTCTCATTGCTGATGAAATTCAAACCGGTGCAGGTCGAACCGGGGCGTTTCTTGCTGTGCACCACGACGGCGTGGAGCCAGAGATTGTTGTCATGGCGAAGGCGCTCTCAGGCGGATGTGTGCCGGTTGGCGCAGTGCTCGTGCGTAGCGATGTCTGGGACTCCACATTTTCTTCAATGGATCGATCGGTCGTGCATAGTTCCACCTTCCATGAAGGACCTCTGGCAATGATTGCATTGATGGCAACGCTTGAAGTCATTGCCGCGGATCGGTTGGCGGCTCGCGCTACCGAGTTGGGCGAATTGCTCATGCGCAGACTTCGCGAAGAGTGCGCGGGGATTGCGTGCGTTCGTGAAATCCGGGGCAAGGGTTTGATGATTGGCGTGGATCTTGATTCAGCCAACATTCCAAGCTTTGCAAAGATCCCACTGCTTGGCAGGTTTACTGAACCGATGATCGGTCAAGCCGCGATCATGGAACTGCTGGAATCGCATTCGATTCTGGCGCAAACAACGGGCGCGCGCCGACCGTTGATCAAATTCATACCGCCATTGGTAGTGAACGATGCAGATATTGAAGCGATCGCCATGGCCACCGCCGCATCATGTCGTGCGCTCGGGGCGGGGCGGTTCTATGGGGCGATGCGTTCAGTGGCTGGCAACATGCTGCGATCAAAGTTGGGAATGACCCCAGCCTGAGCGCACCGAAGCAGACTTCCCACGACAAGTGCGGCGGTCACTTCTTGGTCGGCTGTGCAGGCGTTGCAGGTGGTGTCGGCGTTGCAGGTGCCGTCGGCGCTGCTGGTGTTGCTGCGGTTGCTGGTGTCGTCGCCGAAGTAGGCGTGGCGGGTGTTTCGATTTCAAGTACCAGCCCGTCGCGCTCCTTCATGGTCTGTTCTAAGTGCTTCTCAAGCTTCGCAACTCGTTCGGCTTTCTCTGCCTTTGCTTGATCAAGCGTGATTGAGCCACTCTTGTATGACGGATTCGATTCCGGATTGATGCGTCGAGCAATGTCTAATTGCTTGTTGCAAATGCTGATCAGGGTTCGATAGAGCGTGATCTTGGACTGTGACTTGGCAGTCTTCAGCCGATCACGCGCTGTCATGGCTTGCTCTTCATAGGCTGCAATCTTGTCGGTGATTCGGCCGTAGTCAGATGTTGCACAGCCAGCAAGAATCATGACGGCAACGAAGGCGGCGGCGAATACATGTGGTTGTCTCATGAGTCTTAGTGTAATCCAGTCACGGTGCCTCCTCCGCTGGTGTTCTGTTGGCGTGGTTGCGGTATGGTGCAACTGCCTTGGAATTCCCCCAACTGATCCGCCGATCAAATGAACGCGAGAGCATGGACGATGCTGCTCCGAGTCGTTCAGTTCTTAGTACTGAATATCGATTTCTGAGTCACCTAAACCGAGCCACTTCGGCTTCCGAGGCGCTTGTTCATGCCGTTGCAGACAGTGTGCCAAATGCTTCCGGTCGACCGATCTCACTCGTTGACTTTGGATGCGGCGGCGCCGATATTCCACTGCGATTTTTGAAGCAATCAGCAGCTCGTGGTTGGCGATGCACATTTCTCTGCACTGACTGGAATGAGGACGCTCTTGACATTGGGCGGGAGCATGTCCGTGCGGCAGGCGATGGAGTGCTCGGTGCAGCAATGTCCTTTCGCGTGGTTGATCTTCTGTTGGCCGACAAGGCGCTTGGTGCGCGCAGCTTTGATGTTGCACACGCTTCGTTAGTCATGCATCACCTTGATGATGAATCGGCGGTCGTTGGTCTGCGCGCCATGGCTAGAGTTGCCCGCGAGCTTGTGGTGTGGAATGATCTCATCCGAGAGCAACTGGGTGTCTGGGGTGCGCAACTCTCCACGATGACTGCGGGCCGTGAGTTGCGGCATGATGCGGCTGCAAGTGTGCGACGAAGTTTCACCATGGCCGAGGCCCGCGCGGTTGCCGAGGCAGCTGGGCTCTTGAACATCCGCGTGCGCCGCGTGCGTGGCGCGCGCTTTGTTCTGACTGGTGTACCGGGTCCATTGGAACCGTCTTCGATGTGTCGACCACTTGCGCGCGCTGAGGGAATTTGCTTTTCCTATGGGGCGCGATCGATCCTTTCTAAGGTTGATTTCGTTGCGCGTTCTGGCGATCTAGTG
>JBIKQN010000089.1:0-6238 GCA_044349615.1 Phycisphaerales bacterium | reverse complement strand
GATTGCGAGCCAGTAAGCAGGCCGGCTGTGATCCAACGCCAACCTGGCGCGCACTCGCCGGAGAGGACAAAGCGGCGCTCAGCCGCTGTCCTCGTAAGGCGATTGCGAGCCAGTAAGCAGGCCGGCTGCGCGAAAAAGCCACCTACCACGGACAAATCCCCCCGCGAAAGGACTTCAGAAATCGACCCTATCTTGATGCCGCTAGCGTAAATTCCGCACATGATCCGCGCCATCATTGCCATGTCCGCTGTTCTGTGTGCCACCTCCGTCTTTGCCGAGACGCAGACACCACCCGCATCGACCACCCCAAGTCTGCCAAGCCCCGCAACCAGCAGCACCCGCGACCGCTGGCTTGCCATCGTTGATGAGATACAGCGGTGGCGTGACACCGAATGGCCCGAGGAGGCTCTGGCCAACGGGCGATTTACCCCCTGCCCCGACCGCATTGCTGACGTATCGATTGTTGGCATCGAGAAGCGGTATGCACAGGAAGGATTGTTTCTCGCCGATCTGATGGAACTCAACCCCGCGCAGCTCAGCGGTGATGATCTCCTCGGATGGCAACTCCTCACTCGCCAGATGCGCGAATCGCAACAGGGCCACCAATTCCGCTCATTCCTTATGCCCGTTGGCGGTCGCAATGGACCACAGCAAGACATTCCACAGATGGCCGATCGCGTGCCATTCCGTACCGCTGACGATTGCCGAAATTACATCAAGCGTCTCAGCGCCGTCCCACAGATGGTGAACGATGTACAGGAACTCATGGAGTTAGGCATGGCAGAGGGGCGCATGCCAAGCAAGGTGACTATGGAGAGCCTGCCCGCTCAGTTTGATGCCGTTCTTAAGGGCAACCTCGAATCACTACGCATCCCGTTCGCGAAGCTTCCGGACTCGATTCCTGCTGTTGAGCAAGATGCCATGCGCAAGGAACTCGATGCAACGCTCTTGCCGATTCTGTTGCAACTTGGTCTCACCCGGAATTGGCTGATTGAAACATATTTACCAGCGTGCCGCAACACGATCAGTGCATCCGACCTGCCTAATGGCAAGGCGTGGTACGACCACACGCTTCACGTGCACACCACCACCGATATGGATGCCACCTCCATTCATGAGACAGGCGTTGCAGAAGTGGCGCGTATTCGTGCCGAGATGCTGGCAGTCATTCGCACGACGGATTGGTTTGCAGCAGAACCATCACGCGCGCTGCAACCGGACGATGAGCTCTTTGCGTCGTTCATTCAATTCCTTCGCACTGACCCGCGCTTCTACGTCAAGAGCGAGGAAGAGTTGCTATCGCGCTACCGCGACGTCTGCAAGCGAATTGATGCCAAGCTGCCCGCGCTCTTCGGCATCCTTCCGCGCAATCCATACGGGGTGCGTGCCATTCCGAAGTTCATGGCGGCAACGCAGACCACCGCGTACTACCAACCTGGCTCACTGCGAGGCGGAAATCCCGGCTGGTTCTATGCGAACACCTATGCGCTTGATCAGCGACCGATCTATGAAATGATCCCGCTTTCCTTGCACGAAGCAGTCCCAGGGCATCACTTGCAGATCTCCATTGCGCAGGAACTTCCAGATCAGCCCGAGTTCCGCCGCGACATGCACTTCACGGCATTCGTAGAAGGATGGGGTCTGTACTCCGAGCGATTGGGAATCGAAATGGGCTTCTTCCAGAATGATCCCTATGCAAACTTCGGGCGCCTGACCTATGAGATGTGGCGATCCACTCGTTTGGTGGTCGACACTGGAATGCATGCCTTCGGATGGAGCCGCGAACGCGCCATTGACTATATGAAGCAGAACACCGCGCTCAGTGCAATGAATATTGAACGCGAAGTGGATCGATACATTGACTGGCCCGGTCAAGCCTGCGGCTACAAGATTGGCGAACTGCGCATTCGTGCCATGCGTGCGAAAGCGGAGCGCGAACTTGGAACCGCATTTGATATTCGCGCCTTCCATGACGCCGTGCTCGGCGCGGGAGCGATACCCCTCGACGTCCTCGGCACACGAATTGATGCATGGATTGCAGAACGCACCGCTGCTCGTGCACCGACTGCTGATGCTGCCCCGGCACCCATGCCGCCGCCGGCACCCATCAACAGCCCAACTGCTCCCCCCGATCAGCCTTCCGCGGCCCAGCCGCCATCCTGAAGCCACGGATTCGTTCGCCGCTCTGCGCCAATGGTTGTTGACGGTCCATGCCCCGGATAGGTGCGCACACTGTCCGGCAGTGCCATCAGCACCGTGTGCAGCGAGCGATGCATGGTCGCCGCATCACTCGTTGGAAAGTCAACGCGACCAATTGATCCAGCAAACAGCGTGTCACCCACGAATGCCTCGTTGGCTGCATCACAGAGAATCGTCACCCCGCCCGGACTGTGACCGGGGGTATGCAGGACACGCCACACGGACCCTGAGAGTTCAAGTTGGTCGCCATGTGCCAAGGTGCCGTCCGCGCCTCGCGTGGTGATTGGCATGCCAATGAACGCACTCAGATTGAGTTGCGGATCATTGAGAAATTCGTGCTCGGTCGAGTGCAGCAACACCCGCGCTGCCGGGAACGCCGCGCTGACCGCATTCAGACCAGCAATGTGATCTGCATGTGCATGCGTAAGCAACACATGACTCGGGACCAGACCCTTGCCACGGACAAAGTCGATCACTTCATCGGGATCCTCGCCTGGATCAACAATCCAGCACTCGCGTCCCGCCGAGCTGCCATTTGGGGCCGGAACCCACACCACGTAGCAGTTGGTCTGAAAGGTGCCCAATGGGAATTGCTCTATCACTGGCTTCGACATGCAGGGAGGGTACGCAGGTATCGTGCCCGCGTGGCACTCGGAAGGACCCGAAAATCACCGCATCATGTTGTTCGCGCTGCAACCGCGCGCACCTCTCGTTCGACCGCCCTCGGCGCTGTCGCGCTCCTCGCTTGCTTTGTCCTGTTGCCAGCCTGCGACCAGATGTCGAGCGACATGGGTGATGCTTCCAACTCCATGTTCCCACCCTCGCCCGCCGAGGCTGGCCGCTGGGCAGTGGATGACAGCGACCCGGAGAACCAGCGGCGCGGTGTGCTCTTGATCGGCAACTCCGGATTCGGTGGCGAGCCGGTCTATGTGAACCTCTATCGGCTCTACATTGACGAGAACAGTGATCCGGTTGTGAAGGCCACCGCGATTCAGGCACTAGCGCGACACGCGCGCGCTGAAGATGCAGCGATCATTGCCAAGCAACTCGAAAGTAAGAACGAGCAAATTCGTATCGCTGCCGCGAAGGGTCTGCAACGCATTCACAACCCAAAGATCACCGATGTCATTTGGAAGAAACTGATTCAGGAAGAAGAGACCGCTGCAGTGCGGGTTGAGCTCGCAATCGCACTTGGGCAATACTCAACGCGTGATGCATTCGAAGCGCTCTGCAGTTCGCTTGATGATCGCGAACTTGCTGTGAACCTTGCATCTGCGGACAGCCTTCGACTGATCACTGGCGCAGACTTTGGGTTAGAACCCGGATTGTGGCGCAGTTGGGCAGACGCAAATCCAAAGGCCTTGCGCGAGGATGTTCCGTACTACTACCCAACCTTTGAGCGCACATTGGGAACGCTTGATTACCTGATGTTCTGGGCAATTCCAACCTTTGAACAGCCCGGCGTTCCTGCAGGCATGCGGGAAACCGCCCCAGCGGATGGCGCCCCGCAGAACGAATTCGGAAACCTCGGCGAGAAGGGCTGATGTCGGCGAGCGTGTGTGTGCTCCCGCCTACACTAGTACCCCTTGTCAACCGAACCAAACGCAGCCCCAGACACAGACATGCAAGAAGCAGCCAGCGCTGCTCCGCCACAGAATGGCGCAGTCACTGAAGCTGATGCTCGTGCTGAGATGCAAGATCTGCGTCGTCGTGCTGCAGAGGGCGACATTGATTCATTCGGTAATGCGGCACTGTCTATGGCCGTCGCAGACGCTGCAGCGGACGATGAACGCATCATTAAGAGCGGGCGGCTTGCAGGCAAGAGCCTCTGGCAATCGATCTGGATTCTCTCCATACCAGTGTTGGTACAGCAGATGATGGCTGCACTTGTTGGCACCACAGACACGCTCCTTGCTGGCAACCTTCCACCCGGCACTGCGGGTGCAGCACTCGATGGCGTTGGATTCGGCGCGAGCTTCATGTGGGTGGCATCCATCGTTCTCATGGGACTTGGAATCGGCGGTCAAGCCATCATTTCACGTGCCATGGGTAGCGGCAATCTTGGTGAGGCCCGATCCGCAGGCGGCACCGCGGTTGCCGTGAGCTTTGCAGCCGGAATCGGCGGCGGCATTGCAAGTTGGTTCGCTGGTCCCATTGCTGCGGTCTGGATGGGACTCTCAAGCGAAGCGCTTGGCTACGCAACGGAGTATGTACGAATCATTGCCATCAGCATGCCATTCATGTCGATCATGACCGTTGGCGGCATGGCGCTCCACGGCGCTGGTGAAACCGCGAAACCAAGCCTGATTGCCGTGGCAACAAACGTTGTCAATGTCGTGTGCTCGTGGTCACTGTCGGGTGTTGTGGTTGTCTTCGGTTCACTGACCATTGCAAATCCATCCCCACTTGATCCAAGCCGCTGGGGGGTATGGGGCATCGCCGCAGGAACTGCCATCTGCTATGTCGTCGGAGGCGCATGGACCTTGGTGGTGCTTCAGCGCGGCGTCAAGGACTTCAAGGTTTCATCACGGGACCTTCGCCCCAACCCAATCATGTTGCGGCGCATCATTACGCTTGGCATCCCCAACATGCTTGAAGGTGCCACCATGTGGCTTACCACCAGTATCGGCGTCACCAAGTTCATCGGCATGATTGCCGTTGCGCAAGGCGGTGCAGAGGGTCCAGTCAAAGGCCTCTTCGGTGCACACATGGTGACGGTGCGTTGGGAATCGTTCAGTTTCCTTCCTGGCTTTGCCATGGGCACAGCCGCAGGCGCACTTGCCGGGCAGTACATGGGCGCTGGCTCGGTCATCATGGCACGCCGTGCCATCTGGGCTTGCCTGTGGATTGGCATGACCATGATGGGTCTCTTTGGAATCGTCTTCATGCTGGCGGGCGATACCCTCGCCCACTTGATGAGTCGGGATCCAGTGATCCTTGCTGAAGTACCCAAGTTGCTCTTCATCTGCGGCATCGTGCAAGTCTTCTTTGCCATGGCACTGGTGATTCGCCAGGGGCTTAAGGGTTGCGGCGACGCGCAGGGCACCTTCCGAATCACGCTGATCTCCACCGTCCTTATTCGGGTGCCACTTGCCTATGTTTGCGGTGTGGTGCTTGGATGGGGACTCGCGGGCATCTGGATCGGACTGTGTGTGGAACTCGGCGTCCGCGGTCTGCTATTTCTAGCGAGGTTCATGGGCGGAAGTTGGGAAAAAGTCAAGGTGTAAGCGCTGCGCGGCGCCAACGACCTACAATCGCCCACCCATGACGATCGCGCGCCCTGCTCTTTCCGTGCACACCACCATTGACCCGCTGGCTGACGCCTCCTTCATGGACGCCGTGGTGGCCGGTGCCGCTCGCCTCACCCCTGAACAGGGTCTGCGCATCCTGCGGGACATGCCGCTGGCCGATCTTGGCATGTGGGCTGACCTCCGTTGCCGCGAAGTGCATGGTGACCATGTCCGCACCTATGTCATCGACCGCAATATCAACTACACGAATATCTGCACGGCCAAGTGCACCTTCTGCGCGTTCCGACGCGATGCGGAGGATCACGACTCGTACACCCTCTCCTACGAAGCCATTCTTCACAAGATTGAAGAACTCGTCGCCATCGGCGGCACTCAAATTCTGATGCAGGGTGGCATGAACCCGGAATTGCCGCTTGAGTGGTATCTCGAACTTCTACGTGAGATGAAGCGCCGCTTCCCCCGCGTCCATGTGCACGCATTCAGCCCGCCGGAGTTTGTTGAGTTCGTGAACTTCTTCGATCCACCGGGCGATTCGTACGAAGCGAAGGTTCGCGGCATCATGCGTCAACTGAAGGAGGCTGGTCTTGACAGCGTCCCGGGTGGCGGCGGTGAGATCTTTGCGCCTGCAGTGCGCTCCAAGATTGGACTCGGTAAGTGCACCGCGGAAGCATGGCTGACCACCATGTACGTGGCGCATGAACTGGGCATGAACACGTCGTCCACCATGATGTTCGGTCATATCGAAGGCCATGCGGACCGTGTGCACCACATGGAACTCACGCGGCAAT
>JBIKQN010000088.1:0-6253 GCA_044349615.1 Phycisphaerales bacterium | reverse complement strand
CCCAAACTGGACGTATATGGGTGCCGCGATCGTGTTGAGCGAGTACTACCTTGCCACGCAAGCAGCGTGGGTGCTGCCGGAACTGCAGGAAATTCATGATTTCATCGCAGCCGGCCAGTACCTAAATATGGCACAAATCAATCCAAAGTCGAAGGAGTCGCATCCAGACGCGTTTCCAAAGGGACCGCGCGATTCACACGGCGGATGGGGGCACAATCCAGGCTTCGAAGGCTACGGGCCGATCGCCATGATCACTGCCCAAGGTGCTCTCGCTTACTCAATGATGGCACGCTGCGGCATCACCATCGACCGCACTCATCACGATGCCGCCTACGAGTTTCTGAAGAAGGGCAGTGGTGCCAACGGGTATGTGTGGTACGGCGATAGCGTCGGTGGCGGCGCAGACGGATGGGCGGACATGGGTCGCACCGGTGCCGCTGCTATTGCGAATTCCCTCAGCCCGTATCCGGATGTTTCATACCGAGATCGAGCGCGGCTCCACTCGAAGGTCATCGGTCTGCATCCGCAAAGTTTCCCCGACACGCATGGATCGCCAGCGATGGGCATGGCCTACAGCGCGCTCGGCGCACATGTCGATCCAGCGAACTTTCGTAAACTCATGGACGCAAATCGGTGGTGGTTCGCACTCGCCCAATGCAGCGATGGAACTTTTTATTACCAGCCCAACCGAGACAATGCGGGCTATGGCTCTGACGCTCGGATGACTGCATCTTCAGTGACCGCATTCATCTTGGTCATATCAAAGCGGAGCCTGGTATTGACTGGCAAAGCAGCAAGCAACGCGGCGCCTGCAGCGGTTGAAAGCGGGACCCGCTAACTTGAAGTTGCAGGAGCGGCCGACACACATGGCCGCGCGCCTGTCGGTGGCGGTAAGGCAGCAAACGCACTTGGCCCGGTGTCTGGTTCGTCCCGCGTGCTCCGCGGCGGCTCCTGGTCCAACGGCACGGACTACGTGCGCTCCTCGTACCGGATCGGTTACACGCCCGGCGTCGTGGCCAACAACCTCGGTTTTCGCGTCGCGAGGAACCCCTGATTGCTTTCCTTTCCTCTCTTTCCTCCTCCTCCACCGAAGAATCATGCAGCATCTATTCTATTGGTCATCCTGTTTACGACGAACCCGGTCGCGCGCGCGCACGCGCAGCGCGGAGATTGGCGAGGGTTTCAGCGGGAGGCGCATTGGACGCATGAGTTCGTTGTGCCCCACCAGTTATAACCGTAGTCAGCTCTTGCAAGTCCTTGCGGTCGAAAGTGATCCGGCGCCACGCAACATCCGCTACGAAGCAGATGGCTGCCGCCATGGCAAGCAGGTCCCAGATGTGGCTCGACGATTGTGCTGGCGTCAGCCCGCCCCGGTCGCAGAGGTCTGTGAAGGGCACTTGATCTAACTCGATCACGCGACCGCCGGATCGCTCAGCGATACGGCGAAGTGTGAGACCATCGTCTTGAATGGATCGAAACTCTGCAGCGTAGGGCACGTTCACCGCTGTATGTGAGGTGCTAGCGCGGGCTGCGCCATCCACAAGTTGCTGCGCGGCCATGACGGACACCATCCACGCGCCCACCTGTCGAGCTGAGAACGAGCCTTCAAAGTTCCCCGGTCCTACCTGACGAAGTGGAAGGTCATTCACCTTACCGTTCGGATCAACGAGCCGGGCTTCCACACGCATCGTGGGCGCTAGAGCACCAGTTTCCTGCAGTGAGCGCACACGAACGGTTGCTTGTTCGCCGTCTACTGTGACGGTCGTTTCGAGTGAGCGGTCGTCTGCGGGGCGCATGTTCCACCGCATCAGTTGTTCGGAAAATTGTTGAAACCCTGACCATTCCTTCCAAGCGGCACCCCAGCGCCCAGAGAGATCGCTCGTGAATGCCACCGCGCGACCGACACCGTAGTTCTGCCAAGCGAGCAGAACATCGTTGCCTTCCTTTGAACGGATCATCGCGCCCACCTGTGCTAGTCCGTTGACCGGAACTGCGAGTACATAGCCACGCAGCGGCGGCAATGCTTGGATACCAGCGAGAGGGCCGGTCATTCCATCAAGCACTGTCGGTTGGAAGTATCCCTCCTCGATCAGGCTTCTACCTTCAAGGGCCATCTCCCGAATAAAGACTTGCGGTAATTTGCTCGCGGCAGCGTGGGAAGCAATGGGATGGAACCGGCCCTCTCCTTCGCGTGCGATGGACTGAAGCAGTTGGTCATTGGCGCCGTCGCCAATGCCAATCGTGGAGATGGTTATGCCCTCCGCGCGAGCTCGTCGAGCGAGCTTGATGCCATCGGCCGAATCGCCCATCGTTTGCCCATCTGTCAGTACCAGTATGTGTTTCGACTTGGCCCGCGAAGCACGCAGTTGCGTGAGGGCGAGATCGAGTGCCGGAAAGAGATTGGTGCCACCGCATGGTTGGATGCCCGAGACCGCCCGTGCGAGCGCAGTGCCGTCGCCGATCGGACCGCGCGGGGCAACTAACTCAGGCTCGCCGCTGAAGGCGATCACGGTGGCTTCATCCAAGCGACTGAGAGAACGCAGCCCCGCTATCGCTGCATCCCGCGCCATTTCCTGTTGATTCATGCCAGTGGCCTCCACGGGCGCGCCCATGGAGCCAGACGAATCGATCACGAGCGCCACGGAAGCGCGAAGCAACACGCGCGACTGCGGCGGATCCATGCGTAACGGGATGGCGCGCGCGGTCTCAGAGCCGATCCAACCACCTGCACCGAAACTCTCTGGACCGCCGAGCATCACTAGCCCCCCGCCGAGTTCGTGGCAATAGGCGTGCAGCGCGCGGTCAAACGCGTTGTCCACTGACCAGCGTGGAACGTTGGCCAAGACAACAGAATCGAATCCAGCAAGCCATGTCAGCCCACCGCGCATTGCCTGCTCGCAGGTGAATTCTTCCACCTGGATGCTGCCGCGCCGCAGCGCATCTGCAAGCGCACTGCCTTCAGATGCACCGTCGGGCTGAATGATCGCTACGCGACCAATACCACCGATGAAGACGACCGCAGCGCCGACATTGTTTGCAGCTACGGCGTCAAGGGTTACATCATCGGGGACGAAGGTTGCCTCAAAGCGTTGTGCCCCCGACGAGTGCGTCACCGCCGGGATGGTCACGAGATTTGCCCCGGGCTCAAGACTCACGGGGAAGCCTATAGAGTCCGAATCGGGGTCAAGATCCACCGGCTCATCATTCTGTCGCAGTTCAATTCGTCCGGTGGCTGTGCCAATAGAGCGCAGCGTCATACGCAAGTCAATGGACTGACCGATACGGGCTCGCTGCGGAGCGGCTATTCGTTCGAAGATCACTTCGTTCGTGTGTTTGTAACGGAGCGGTATGACGTCAATCGGTACACCGCTTGCTTCGGCGAGCGCGGCGGCCTCCATGGGATTGCCAACAGTGGAATTGCCATCGGAGACGAGGAGTATGCGCGTGGCGGTATCAGCTGGCACCACGGCGAGCGCCATGCGAAGCGCAGCGGCGATGTCAGTAGTACCGCTATTTCCTGCATGTAAAGTGAGTGTTCCTGCAACATCCACAACCGGAAGGCTCACTACTTCGGGACGGTTGGCGAATGTCACCACGCCGAGCCTGTCTCCGGCTCGACGCTTGGCGGCGGCCGCACGTATCGAAGCCTCCGCCTGAGTGCGGAGTTCCATCGGCACGCTGGCGCTTGTGTCCATGACCACGACAACGGAGGCAGCATCACTGCGCCAATCAATAGCAGGACCTGCAAGCGCTAGTACAAGCAGTGCAAGTACCACTACACGGAGCGCCAGACCGAGGCTCGTTGAGCCAAACGAACACCATGCGAGACTTCGCCATCCCCACCATGACAGCGGCAGAGCCAGTAGCAATGCCAAGAGCGTCCAAGGATGGTCGAAGGCGATGCTCATAGTTGGAATATCTCGCTCTACTTCACGGCAGAATCATTCGAAGGATGGAACTCCCAAATGATATTCCCGACCGCGGGTGTCGCATGGAAATTCTGATTTCCCGACGTATGGTGTGGGAGTGGGTGAAGGATTGGTATGACGGCACGCGGCACGTGCGCTCCTCGTACCGCAGCGGCTACACGCCCGACAACACGGGCAACAACATCGGGTTTCGCGTCGCGAGGGCCCCCTGACTGCTTTCCTTTCCTCTCTTTCCTCTTTCCTCGTCCTCTTTCTTCCTTCTTCCTTCACTGAAGAATCACGCGTCTCAGCCAGTTTATTGGTCATCTATAGTCGATTATCATTCAGTAATTTCCCACTTCCCGGGGCAATATTGTATGTTCCAATCATACAATTAAGACATGGACTCCTCCATCGTCAAACGCGCCCTCCAACTGCTCGGCGAACGGCTTCTGACGCGGCATGATGCGCATGTCACCGACGCCCGAACGATTCTCGCAGAACTGGAGCGCCTGCATGCTCCGTGAGCAACTCGATCGCGCCGTGTGCCAGTGGTCCACACTCGGCGTTGCGTTCGACGCAGCGCCGGTGGGCTCTACTGGTCACGATATTGATCTTGAGCGATTGCTCTTGGAAACCGCGCGCCTGGCGCCAGCGATGCCGCGCCTCTTTGTGATGGCTGTCACTTGGCTACAAGTTTACGGCGACGCCCTCGCGCGCCATCGGCTGCGTCACTTGCTGGCGGAGGAACTTGCACCGACGGACCATCCAGTTCTGGGGCTCTTGCTTGAGCTGGGGCAGGCGGGTAGCCATCCGCCCCGTTTCGCGGCGCTGTTGCGCGAGTTGCACGCCGCGCCTGATCCGCGCCCGCTCTTTGACATTGAACGCTCAAGCGCCGCCATGGCGGAGCGCGCCCGTCGGCGAGCATCACCCGAATCCAAACGTTGGGGGCGGTGGTGTGAACCGATCGAGCCGCGTTCGGATGCGCTTGCGCCCGCACATGTGGTGATGAATCGCAACCCATGGCTCCGGCTTGCCATGGACTTTCGCGGCGACCTCCGCGCGGCCGTGGTGGCTTCGCTTCGACACGACTCAGACGCACGCATCAGCGAGTCCGCACTCACGCGCTGCGCTGGCGGCTCGCGCGCGCAGGTGCGCAACGCGCTCGCAAACTTGGAGCTCACTGGCCGCGCCGCCCGCATCCGCTCACCAGGAGTGCGCAAGACGCGGATCGTGGTCATGGGGTGAAGGGCGGGGAGCCGCCATTCCAAGCCCCAAAACCCGCATTCTGTTGCCCGTAGTCCCTGATTCCGGGCAGATATCGCATTGAAAGTGTGCATTCCCGGGGTACTGTGTAGGTTTGCTGCCCACGCTTGGTGGGGCTACCGATCTTTCTGGGAACTTCCACACATGACAACGCGCCAACTCTCCGGGTTCACGGCCTTCACGTCCCACAACTCGCTCTGTTTGTTCAACGGGTTCCGGTCACTTACAACGCTCTCCGCACTCGCAGCCTGCGCTGCGGCGCTGGCGCTCGCGCCCACGGCGCGGGCGCAGGATTCGGATGGTGACGGTGTGCCGGATGCGGCAGACAACTGCCCGCTCATTGCCAACGCCAACCAGTCGGACTGTGACTCCAACGGCGTGGGCGATGCGTGCCAGTCGTCGGTGGCGCGCTCCACTGGCAACATGGGTGCATTTGGAAGTGGCGTGACGGCGTCGGGTACGTTGGCGGGTGTGGGTAGCTCGCTGTGGCCGGTGCGGCTCACCGTGAAGGCGGTGGGTGACTTGAACCTCGCCACCGAGTTTGCCACGCTGCGCCTCGCGGGCACGGTGATCACTTCCACGCTCTTTCAGCAAGGTGCCAGCGATTGTCCCGCGCAACCAGATCAGGCGACCATCGTGCTGACGGCCGCGCAGTGGAATGCGCTGGTGGATGCCAGCACCGGCGGCACCATGACGGTCTCCATCGTGGGCAACACCTTGGTGAATGCCAGCCAGTGCCCGGGCGCGATGAGTGAGGTGATCGCCACCTTCACAGTGAGCCCCGACTGCAACCAGAATGACACGCTTGATTACTGCGACATTGCGACCGGCACTGCGGCGGACTGCAATGCGAACGGCGTGCCGGACACCTGCGACATTGCAGCCGGCACCGCTTACGACGTGGACGCGGACGGTGTGCCGGACTCCTGCGAGACCGATTGCAACACCAACAACCTGCCTGATGACTGGGAGATCGCGCAAGGCACGGCAGCGGACTGCAACCTGAATGGCGTCCCGGATACCTGCGACATCGCCGGCGGCGCACCGGACTGCAACCAGAACGGCGTGTTTGACGCCTG
>JBIKQN010000087.1:0-6254 GCA_044349615.1 Phycisphaerales bacterium | reverse complement strand
CTCCGCTTGATCTTCGGTGATGCCGGCCTTCTTGTCTGCAAGCATCGCGTCAATCGCCTTGTTAGCGTCGCGTCGCTCATTGCGAATGACGACCTTCGAATCCTCGGAGGCCTTCTTCACCTGCGTGATCAACTGCTTGCGGCGATCCGAACTTGGCGCAGGCACGCTGACGCGGACCGCAGGTCCTTCGGCCATCGCGCGAACGCCGATGCCCGCAGACTCAATCGCCTTGACGATTTCCGTCTTGGAACTTGGATCGAATGGCTTCACCAGCAGCGTGGTGGCATCGGCAACGTTGATCGCGGCAAGTTCGCGCAGGTCGGTGCTAGAACCGTAGTACTCCACCTTGACGTATTCAAGCAGCGCCGTGGTCGCGCGACCAGTGCGCATGCCGCGGAGTTCGCGCTGGAAATAGTCAACGCTCGTACTCATGCGATCTTCAGCTTCAAGAAGTGTTGTGTCAATATCCATAGTCGTAGGCCTTTCAGTGAACGCGCCGTAGCGCCTGTTTCAGTTGGTAACAACGGTCCCGACGGCAGAATCGCCTTCAAGGACGCGTTGAATGTTTCCCTTGGTGCGGAAGTCAAACACAACCACCGGCAGCGAATGCTCCATGCACATGGTGAGCGCAGTGAGATCCATGACCGCAAGTTTCCGTTCCACGGCCTCTGAGAATTTCAACTTCTCGTAGCGAGTCGCCTTGGGATCCTTCTTGGGATCAGCGGTGTAGATGCCGTCCACCTTCGTTGCCTTAAGCACGGCGTCCGCGCCAAGTTCAATGCCGCGCAGACTGGCACAGGTATCGGTCGTGAAGAAGGGATTGCCAGTGCCGGCAACCAAGATCACTACGCGCCCCTTCTCAAGATGTCGAATGGCGCGTGCACGAATAAAGGGCTCCGCCACGGCAGTCAAATTGATGGCGCTCATCACACGCGCTTCAATGCCGACATGGGACAGTGCTTCCTTCAACGCCAAACCGTTGATCACCGTGCCCAACATGCCCATGTAGTCCGCAGTGGATTGGTCAACCTTTCCAGTGGCCGCTAGCCGGGCGCCGCGGATGATGTTGCCACCGCCCACCACCACTGCCAACTGCAGCGGGCTGACCTTGCGATAGGCGTCCGCGATCTCGTCGGCAAGGAGACCGAGCTCCTCAGGATCGATGCCCAGTTCTCCGGGCTTTGAGAGGCTTTCACCGCTCACTTTCAGCACGACTCGTTCGAAGCGCTTGGCCACGCGTCCTCCAGTTTGATTGTGGCGCACGAGCGCCGGGGGGTGGCATGGTAGATGCGGGACCGCTCTCGCGGCGTCAAGGGAAATGGGGCAGTTCGAAGCCGCTTCGACCTACCATGACACTGTGGTCGGACAATCGCCCAATCTTGCTGCCAGTAAACCGATGGATGCCGCCGCACGGCCAGGCGGCGCGCGCGCGTGGACGGTCGGCCTGCGATGGATGCTGTTGGGTTTAGCACTGAGCCTGCCGATCCATGGAGTGCTATTGGTGTGGCTTGCCGTGACCAATGTTGAACTTGTTGGCGCTCCGCGTCCGGGCGAGGCAATGATCGAGCTGTCAGTACTCCCAGAAGATTCTGGTGACTCAGACACTTCAACCGCAACGCAAGGGAGCGATGCACCACAGAGCCCGGAGATTGCATCGTCTGTGGCACCATCCGCGCCGAGCGTGAATGATGATCCGTTGGCCGGCGCACTTGGCGAAGGAACTGGACTCGGGGAGGGCGGCGCGGACGGCTTCGGCGGATTTGGTCCGGGTGGCGGTGGTGGCGATGGCTTCGGTGGAGGTGGTGGCTCAGGCGGTGGAGGTGGCGGCGGCGGTGGCGGACTTGGCGGCGGCGCGGGTGGCACCAGTTTCTTTGGAGTGGGTGGTCGCGGAACGCGCTTCGCCTTCATCGTTGACAAGAGTGGCTCGATGGTGAACGGGCGTATTGGCGAAGCCAAGCAAGAGCTTTACAAAGCAATCATCGCCTTGCCTGACTTTGCGTCTGTCTATGTTGTTTTTTATGACAGTTCGGAACCATGGGCTTTCAGCGATCGTTGGGAGCGAGTGCGATCAAGCATGGTGAAAAAACTGAAGGGGTGGCTGAACAATGTTGGTCCTTCCGGTGGCACTGAGCCAACGCCAGCATTCCGTGCAGTCTTTGCGCTTGATTCTCGGCCCGATGTGATCTTCTTCCTTTCTGACGGTGAAATCCCACCTGAATCAATCGCACAAATTAGGCAGATGAATGCGCGCGGAAAACGCGTAACCATTAACGCCATCGCCTTTGGCGACGAATCGGGCAGCCAGCAGTTACGGCAAATTGCACAAGAGGCAGACGGCGAGTTCCGCCAGGTGCGTCCCAAGGGAGCGGGCGGAGGTAGTCCGCCGTGATGAACAAGTGGACAGTGCCGATGATGAGATGGTTATGCAGGCCGCCACTCTTGAGTTGCGTTGCGCTATTCATAGCACTCGGTGTTTGCGCTCCGCCGCTCTGTGGTGATGTGGTTGAGCTCCGCGGCAGCGCTCCGAAACTCGAAGGCGACATCGTGAGCGTCAGTCCTGCTGGCATTGTTGTTCGCACACAACGCGGTGGTCTTGAGCAGCAACAGTCCGTGGCATGGAGTGATGTTCGCGACCTTCGTGGGGCTGCCGTGCCAAAGGAGGCTGCACGATGGATTACTGCTGGAGAAGCGCTCTGGCGGGGGCGAATGCGCGTGGCGCGCGGCGACTGGATATTTGCGCTCGACCCGTTGCAGCGAGCGTTCCGTGCCTGGGATGGTGCTGCGCCGAGTGCAGATGGGCTTGCGGCAGCTGCACTCTGTGCCGAGGCGCTGCGCCGCGCGGGGCGTGCCGAGGAGTCGTTGAAGGCATCCTTTGAGGCGATTCGTCTAGCACGCGCTGGAGTTGTTGCGGGCGATAGCACAGATGCTCTCATTCAGGATGCGCAAGGAAGGGCATTCGATACGCGCATGCCAGTACCGCCCGCGCTTGCCCCTGGTGCATTTGATGTTCCCGCAGCAATACGAGCGCGAGCGGTCCTTGCAAATTTTGATGCAGGTGGTGATGTTGGTCTGGCAGCAGTGGTCGCGGCGTATGCCGCGGCGCTTGAAGTATCGCCGGGGGATTCCACTCTCGAAGAGCAAGCCAACACAAAGATTGATGCGGCAGCTAAGGCCACGACCACTGCACTTGAGGCCATTCGTGACACGCGCTCAGTGGATCCCAAGCGCCGCTCTGCCGCGCTTGCAACGCTCGCTCGTGTCCGTCGAACATTGCCGCAGTGGTTTGAGCCGTGGGCGCGATTTGCAACTGGCGCAGCATTGGCGTCGGATTCAGACCAAACCGTTCATGATCGTGGCTTAGTGCTTCTTTCAAGCTTGATTGCCTGCGATTCCGTGCTGCAGCCGTTGTTGGCTGCTCAAGCTGCTGTTCTCTTGCAGCAGCGCGCGCAGCGTGCAGCGGACGCCAGCTCGATTGCTGCATTCATCATTGCGCCTCAGTCCCGCCCGGACTCTGCGGTCCCTAAAGACATGTCAGATGCAACAAGCGCATGGCTTGAGTCACGCGGCAGCACAGATTTGGTGGTTGCACATCTTGAGGCGCAGTTAGATAGTGAGCCTGAAGGTGAAGGGCGTGCCACGTTGGTAAGCAGATTGGCATCCATCATGGCCGCACGGCTTGAGCGCGAGGATGACGAAGCGCGTCGAAATGCGTTGATGGCGCGTGCAATGTCGCTTGTGAAGCGGTTCGACATCGGTTCGGAACCGTTACGCCTGGTGATTCTGCGGGCACAGCACCGCGCGGCTCAGCGCACGGCAGAAGATCGGCGCGCCGGCAGGGGTACCGATGCCGAATGCGAGGCCGCACGACAGCAGTTCGAATCGCTCATCAAAGAGTTTGCAGTCCTGGCTGGAAGATCTGAACGAGCCAAGACTGCAACGAGCCGCGATGCATCCACGCAAGTGGGCATTGCGGCGGAACAGTTGGCGGCGCGCGCGACGCGTGAGGAAGAAATTGCCCGCAACGCGCAGTTTTTCCGCGCGTGGGCTGGTTACTACTCGGCGTGGCTTGCGCGGGAACTTGGTCATCCGGACTGGCGTGAACGCGGGCAGGATTCCATGGGTTGGTTTGCAAACCTCATAGAGCCGGGGAAGGCAGCTATTGATCCAAGCGACGTTTCAGTCGACCTGCGCAGCAACGAGGGATTTGCAAGTTCCATTCTCGGATCTGCGCTTGCGGCCAGTCTTGTACAAACGGGCGCCACTGCTGATGCATGGTTTGTGTTGCTTGCTTCACCAGGCACGCATGGATCGGTGCGCCTAAAATTGTTAGCCTGGCGAATGGCGTCGTACCTTGATCGAGGGGATTTTGCGACTGCGCTTTCTTTCTTGCAAAGCGATGGTGATGGTTCGCAGGGCGTAGCAATGTCTTTGATCGCAGCGGCGCGCGCGGGGCGTCAGCCAGATGCTCCCGCCGCTGCGGAGCTCTTGACTGAAGCGGTAGGAAGACTTGTCGCTGCTGGCAAATTGCGCGAACTTTCGTTGATCTCGCTTGCCCCGGGTGCTGAAGAAGCTGGGTCTGGTGCAAAGCTCTTTGCAGCAGTGCGCGCAGCCGCTGAGGCGAATCGATTGAAAGATGAGGGCAAGATTGACGAAGCCGCCGCGGCATGGCAGCGCGCGGCGGATCGGCTTGCTGGTGCAATCGGTCCCGATGTTTCACCGGCCGTGGCAGCTGGGGCGCGATCACTCAATGGATATGTCCTTCGCGGAGCTGGTCGCCCCGCGGAAGCTGCCGATGCATTCTTAGCGGCAGCAAAGGAAATGCAGGGCGATCGCGCTGGTGATACGCGATGGCTTGCCGTTCTTTGCCTTGACGAGGCAATGCGACTTTCCAGCCAGAATCCCGCACGTACGCCGAGTTCGGCAGGGGCAGGCGAGGGAAGCGGCGATGGGTCGATTGCCGCACGCATCGCAGCAAACGTTGACGGAATCATCACTGACCTGCCGGAAACATCAGCGGCAGTCCGGGCGCGCGCATGGCGTGTCCTTCATACAGATGTGCCCTCTACTGCAGATGTAGATGCATTGCTGAGTGATGCAGTGGTAGTTGAATTGGCGCCCGCCGCACGGCGAGCTGCACTCGATGGGCTCTATCGTCGTTTCCGTTCACTCAGCGGAGATGAGCGGCGGGTGGCAGCGCGTCGCGCACTTGCTGCAGGTGACGATGTTGCTGCAGGGGGAAGTGAAGAGGGAACGCTTGAACTGCGTCGGCGTCTTGAGATGGCTATTGCTCTCGACGACCGCATGCGGGCCGCCGATTCACTCGCGGCTCTTGATGCTCGACTGTTGACGGAATCCGCAGCGATCCCGGGGCAACCGACTGGTGAGAACGCTTCCGCCACGGATAGCGCGCTCACTTTGGAACTTGCAGCGCGTCGTGCACAGATTGCCGCACTCGATGGTCGGTTAGACGATGCGCGTGCTGCGCTCGCAACCATTCCTCCAGGATCGCCGTGGGGTCGAGTGGCGGCGCAGTCATTGTTGGGTGCGGTGCTTCGTAACCCCGCGTGTGGTCCAGAGATTCGAGCCGCTGTTGCGCAGGCAGTGGTTTCCGGCTTGGAAACACCAGGTATCACTGAGGCTTCCATGTGGATGCGCGCAGAGGCCGAGTTGCTTCGCAGTGGGAAGCCAGCTGTTGATCGCGCAGGCGCAGAGCGCGCGGGAGCATTGGCACTATCCAGTTCTCCAAAGTCTGCAGCGCTGCTGTTGGCCAGTGCTGATCTGCGCATTGCATCCGGTGATATGCCCGGCGCAGCAGCGCTGTTGCGCCAGGTGCTTTCCTTGAGTCAAGCCGGAACTGAGCCGTGGTTTGAGGCCAAGGCAATGCAAATCGAATCGGTGGCTAGTTCGGATCCAGCGCGTGCGCGTGCACTTCTCGAGCAGGTTCGACAGCTTGGCAGCGGATTTGGAGATGGTGCTGCCGCTGCACGCCTTGGGGAACTTGACGGTCGGCTTCCAAAGTCAGGCGCGGAGATTCCAAGCCGGGCGACGAGTGGTGAAACATCGTTGAGTGGAGAACGGCGATGACCCAGTCCGGTGGACCATCTGATCGCCAGCGTGTTCTTGACCAGCAAGTGATGCTTATCATTCGTTCAAGCGGTGGGTGGAATGCACGGACGCGCGCTCGACTTGCTGCGTTCGCACGTACGCGCGGTCTTGATTTCACGGCGATGGTGAATAGTGCGTTGCGTGCAGTG
>JBIKQN010000086.1:0-6386 GCA_044349615.1 Phycisphaerales bacterium | reverse complement strand
CGCAATGCTCCGTCGCAGGATTCCAGCTTGATGTTCGTTCTTGTTGAGTGCCCACATTCGAACATCACCATCACGAGAACGGACGGCGATGATGCTGATTTCAGCGGTGAAGTCAACAAATGCCTCATAAATCGACGGCATGCCTTGCACCGCTGCCCACGCGGTGCCCAAATCCCGCACTGAACGCACCACGCACTGACCCTTGCCGTCGTAGCCCAATCGTCGGGATTTCAGTACGGCTGGTACTCCAATTCGCCCACACGCCGCTGCTAATTCGGCTTCGGTTGCCACAGGCTCAAAGGGCTGTACACGAATGCCGCAGGACTGAAAGAACTCCTTTTCGGAGATTCGATCCTGCGCAACGGCCAAGCTGCGCGTTCCGGGCGCTGTTGGCACGCGCTCAGCAATGGCACTCATCGTGGCAACTGGCACATTTTCGAATTCGAAAGTCGCAACATCGATTCCCGCAACAAATCGTGCCACCGCAGCGTGTTCGTCAAAGGTGCCAACGATCACTTCTCCAACAGCCGATGCCGGGCAGCGTGGATCCGGATCAAGGAACCGAAAGGAATGCCCGAGTGGGATGCCAGCAAGCGCCAGCATCCGGCCGAGCTGACCACCACCAACAACACCGATCAGCATGGGCCATGTCCACCTGGCATCAAGCCCATACGGGGATCGGGCTGCGCCAGGACTTTGACTGTCTGCGCTGCACGGAACGAGTCCAGACGCTGGCGCACCTGCGGATCATCTGCCGCAATGATTGATGCAGCAAACAACGCAGCATTCGTCGCTCCTGCTTGGCCGATTGCAAAGGTTGCTACGGGAACACCAGCGGGCATCTGCACAATTGAAAGTAGACTGTCCAGACCGTTCAGCGTTTTTGTAGCGACTGGCACACCGAGCACTGGCACCTGCGTCTTGCTGGCACACATGCCCGGCAGATGAGCTGCACCGCCCGCACCGGCAATGATGGCACGCAGCCCACGCGCTCGCGCTGCTTGGGCGTATTCAAAGAGCTGATCTGGAGTTCGATGGGCGCTCACCACCCTGCATTCGTGAGCAACCCCCATCTCCGTGAGCATTCGTGCGGCGTGTTGCATGGTTTCCCAGTCGGACTGGGAACCCATGATCACCCCCACAAGCGGGGCTCCTTCCGGCGAAATCAGGTCTCCAACTGGATCCATCACCGAATAGTACGAGCCATCGATGTTTCTCGGACGCGGTTGGCCAGATTGATCGCACGCACTTATCTGTGAATATATTGTTGTTTAAGTGCCGAATACTGCGTTTTTTTGCACTAAAGCCAGGCGTTTACCCCTTGCAACTCTAGCCCCGATAATCCAAGGGTATCCTTCTATATCTTGGGTGTTTCCTTGCAGTCGCTCACTCTTGCGGCATACTGTGACTGCTGCACTTGGGCGCGACCTTATCGCTGACCAGTGCCGTATGAAAAGGTGACAACCTGGAATTCCGCGGCCTCAAACCCTTTGGCCGCGACTCGACCACGCCTCGAGGTGCACGAACGGACATGTGTTCGTGTACCGAAACACTCGGGGCGGAGTGCTGGAGCGGCTTTGCCGCTCTTTGCTCAGAGTTCAGAAAAGGGTGGGCGTCGGCTTCGGACACTGACGCCCAACCGTTGCGGTTTCCGCAACGGCGAATCTCGGGGATGCGACCTCAGGCGTGGGAGTCGTGTCCCCGAGTTCATTTTTTAAGGTTCATTTTTAAGTGAGTTCACTTCAACTCCAAAACGACGAACGCGGCACTCACACTTCGGAGAGCACCGCGTCACGTGCGATGAGTGGATGTAGTGGTCTGAACTATCAGCTTGCTTCGGCGCGCGGGTGAGCCTTGTCGTAACCATCGCGCATGCGACCGCTGGTCAAGTGGGTGTAGACCTGTGTTGAACTCAGCGATTGATGACCAAGCAATTCCTGGACCGCGCGCAGATCAGCGCCATTGTCTAGGAGGTGCGTGGCGAAACTGTGTCGGATGGTGTGCGGTGAAATATCTGGGTCAAGATTCGCCTCAACCAAGTACTTCGCAACCTTTCGACGCACCGAACGACTTGAGAGACGTCCGCCGTTCTTGTTTACAAACAGCGATTCATCAGGATTCATGCGCTTACCGCGGCTCTGTAGATCGGCATCAACCATGGCTAGGTAATGACGCAGCGCCTTGAGCGCGTGGCTTCCGAGTGGTACGCGACGCTCACGTCGGCCCTTACCGCGGATGATGATTTCTTCACCTGTGTCATTCAAATCACCACGGTTGATCGCGACAACTTCAGACACTCGGATACCGGTCGAATACAAAGTCTCAAGAATCGCACGGTCACGTGCACCCAAGATGTCTGTGTCATCTGGAGCAGATAGCAATCGCTCAATCTGCTCAACTGAAATGGCCTTTGGAAGGCGCTTTGCCTGCTTCGGGGTACGAATGAGAACCATTGGATTGGTTGGGGCAAGACCCTTGCGCTCCATCCACTTATGGAAACTGCGCAGCGTGGCAATCTTGCGAGCCATGGTGGCTGCTGAATACTTTTGCTCGCCGAGCTTTGAAAGGAACTCGCGGATCAGTTCCACTTCGCACTTCAGCACGCGACCAGTAATCGTTTCCGAAGTGGTGCTCTTCGAATCGAGCGCCTTGCGCTCCTTCTCTAGATCCACTTTGATTCCGGACTTCGACTCAATGAAGTCAATGAACTGACGAAGATCGAGCCCGTAACACCGACCCGTGTAGGGGCTGAAGTGCCGCTCGTCGGTCAGGTAACTAAGGAAGTTCTGGATAAGTGCAAGTGTTGTTGTGTCGTTCATGGCCCTTCGCCTCCATAATCGCGCGGTCTGTTGCGCGGTGCTGTGTTTGCTTAGTTCGGAATCCGTTGTCCGTTCTTCTTATCGGAGACACGCCGTCTCATTCTGAAGCCAACCCGTCCCAAAGACGCGGAAATTCGGACGTTCCGCACATCGAATATGCGATTCCGGAAACCTGTTGTCCAGATGTGTTACGCAGACCTTGCTGAACTGGATCGATAAATCCACATTCCGGCAAAAATGGTCGATTTCAGGAGTGACGCCCAGTGGTTATTGGACATAAATCAGCGGCGCGTCAGCCTTCGCCGAACTTCCCTACAATCGCTCCCCTTCAAGAGCGCGCCCACTTCTTCTATTTCCCCAACGGTTGCGTAGCTCAGTTGGTAGAGCAAGCGGCTTTTAACCGCTAGGTCCTGGGTTCGAATCCCAGCGCAATCACTGCACTTCTCCGACACCGTCACTCCCTCACGCCACATGCTCACGCCTTGCGCCCCGCCTCCTACGGGCCGATCGGAACACGGATGTTTGTACTTCACCTGAACTGGTCTCACGGATCGTTACGCGCTTGGGGCGAGAACGCGGAACGATTCGCCACTGCGCGCGATGCCGCTATCCCAACAGGCACGCATCCGTACGCCGCCACCATTGCGGAATTGCGTGCAGCCCTACAGCCCGCGCTGCAACATGCCCGCTCAGCAACTGGTGATGACATGCGGATTGCAGCCGAGGGTTCGCTCACCGATTCCTCCCTCATGCTGCTGTTGCCACACTCCGACACCGCGGCTGGGCAACTACCGCTTCCAAGTGATCGACTGAGCGCGTGCGATGCCGTGGCTGGCTTTACTGCTGAACCAGAGGATTCGCTTGCGCCGATCGAAGTTCCAGCAGTAGCACTTGACCCCCGCACTGCATTTGCTCTCTTGCGCGTACTCGACAGCGAATCAGCGGATGACACCATCGCGTGGGGTCATGACGCCCGTTGGTGGAACGCTGTTTCGCAGTTCACGCAACATCTCATCAATGACCAGCGTGTCATTCCTACCGTTATGCAAGAGCGCAACGGTGCTATGTTTGCTGCATGGCGGCCATGGCTGCAAGATGCGCCAAACCACAGCAAATTCACAGCATTAGTGCGCGGAGCCCCTGCGTTGGTGCGTGCAGCTGAGGGTGCCGGAGCAGCAACCACACTGCTTGAGCAGTCGATGGGTGCGTTCGTTGATTCAAGCGTGCGCGACATCATGGAGCTTGAGAATTACTCTGAAGCACTTGATGGCCGTGACCCAGACCGCGACCCGCATGTTGCGTGGCTCACCGGACTCCTGAGCGCAACCATTGATGTTCGCCAGCCCTCGACCGTTGAATCGAGCATTGTCCGCACTGCGCGGCAATGGATCGCTAACCTCGAAGACATCGGCGAAGGTCGAGAGATGCGGCTTCTGCTGCAGCTTCTTGAGCCACCATCGGAACTGCTAGCCGGGCCTGATGGGCATGAAGATGATCATCCATGGCGACTCCTGTTCTCGCTCGTTTCAAACGACAGCCCTCCAATCGTGGTGGACGCGGAATCGCTCTGGAACCGAGCGGCCGGTGGTCGAAACGGACGTGGACATTCACCGCAAGAGACCCAGCAACTGTGCGACATGCTCTTGGGTGAACTTGGACGGGCGAGCAGGCTGTATCCCAAGATCGAAGAGAGCCTTGATGAAGGCGCACCAACAGGTATGGAGCTCAAGACCACTGAGGCATATCAATTCCTCCGTGATTTCAAGCCCGTGCTTCAAGAGGCGGGTTTCGAAGTCCTAGCACCCGACTGGTGGGGCCAGACCGCCAACCGCGTGGGTGCACGGCTCCTCATCGACAGCGAGCCGTCGCCGAGCGAAGGTGGCGAGGGCGGCAAATCAAGCGGCGGAGTTGGTCTTCATAGTTTGGTGAACTACAGCTGGCAGATTGCCCTTGGGGATACGCCACTCACGCTCGAGGAATTCCAAGCGCTCGCCAAGAAGGGCGTACCGCTCGTACGCATCAATGGTCGCTGGGTGGAAATCCGCCCTGAGGATCTTGAGCGCGGCGTCAAGTTCCTGAAGCAGAATGCCAACGGCCAGGCAACCTTGGTGGAAGCCCTTCGCATGGCACACCTTGATGCCACGGATGGTGGGCTGCCCGTGGTGGGCGTGGACACCAAGGGCTGGGTGGCAGAGATCTTCGGACCGGATGATTCGATCGAGAAAATGCCGCTTCTTGAGCAGCCGGAACGATTCCAAGGGACGCTCCGTCCGTATCAGCGCGCGGGCGTGAGTTGGTTGGCGTTCCTTGAGCGTTATGGAATGGGTGCATGCCTTGCTGACGACATGGGTCTCGGTAAGACCATCCAGCTGATTGCCCTGCTGCAGGCAGAACGACAAGTAGCCCCTGAGGGCGAACGCGTTGGGCCAACACTCTTGGTGGCTCCAATGAGTGTGCTCGGAAACTGGCACCGCGAACTGACTCGCTTTGCACCGGAACTCGTGGTGCATGTCCATCACGGTCTTGAGCGCCCGCAGGGCGAGCGCTTCGTGCAACTGACCCAGCGGGTCGACGTGGTCGTGAGTACCTATGCACTGGTCACGCGTGACAAGGACCTCCTCAATGAGGTGGAGTGGCGCCGCGTCGTACTTGATGAAGCGCAGCACATCAAGAACCCACCCACAAAGCAGACTGCCGCCATTCGCGCGCTGCGCACCAAGTTCCGCATTGCGCTCACTGGTACGCCCGTTGAGAATCGACTCAGCGAACTGTGGTCAATCATGGAATTCTGCTGCCCCGGATATCTGGGCACCCAGAACGACTTCCGCAAGCGATTTGCACTGCCAGTCGAGCGTCACCGTGATAAGCGTCAAGCCGAACGGCTGCGACAGCTGGTCAGACCATTCATTCTTCGCCGCCTCAAGACCGATCCAAAGGTCATCAGCGATCTTCCGCCGCTGGTGGAAACGCGGCAGCAGATTCCACTCACGCCAGAACAGGCTTCGCTCTACGAGCAAGTGGTCAACGACATGCTCAAGCGCGTCGATCAGGCCGAAGGCATTCGCCGCCGTGGACTTGTGCTGAGTGCGTTGGTGAAACTCAAGCAGATCTGCAACCATCCTGCGCACTTCCTGCGCGAAGGCATGCCATCCAACGCGCCTGTGGCGGAGGCGTCAGAGGAAGACATGGCCGAGGGCGCACAGTCTGCAGAACCACCAGCACGAAAGATTGTGGTTCCAGCCAATGTGGTGCGCGCCACACGTCTCAGCGCGCGCAGCGGCAAGAGTTTGCGCGTCATGGAAATGCTCGAAGAACTCACTGCAGCGGGCGACCGCGCGCTGATCTTCACGCAGTACCGACAGATGGGTCACTTGCTGGTGCAAATGATCCGGCAAGAGTTGGACATTGAGGCGCTGTTCCTGCACGGCGGCACGCCACAAGCAAAGCGCGACCAATTGGTGCAGCGGTTCCAGAGTGAGGACCCAGCCTCGCCGCTCTTCATCCTCAGTCTCAAGGCTGGTGGTGTTGGACTAAACCTGACGGCTGCAAATCATGTGTTCCACTATG
>JBIKQN010000085.1:0-6425 GCA_044349615.1 Phycisphaerales bacterium | reverse complement strand
GCATGGGAACAGCCGGCTCACCATCGGCGCCCGGCAATCACCCATTGCATGTGTGGAGCATCCCAACGCGCGATCTTGATCTTGGCAGGTTTCGCAGTTTGATTGGAGAGGGATATCGGTTTCAAGTTTCGCTCCTTGACGATGGCGGCAAGGATCAGATTGAAGGCAACGCCATTGACTTCGTCACTTGGTTCCGGCCATCATCCGGCGCATCGCCCATATGGTCGGATGGTGTTCGTTCGATCGCATTCGAGCCGATGGCATCCGGCGAGGTGCGATGACTGCGCAGACTCAGTCGTAGGTGATGAGAAGATTGGTGAACTAAAAACGCAATCGCCCGGTGCTGGACCGGGCGGTGAGTGTTCGGTGACGCAGTTCAAACCGGGTATCGAGAAACCGCGTGGCGAGAAACTGGGGATCTAGGATTCGAACCTAGACAAACTGAGTCAGAGTCAGTTGTGCTACCGTTACACCAATCCCCAAATCATGAGTGGACAATTCTAGCGCGTGCCTCCCGCAGGCGGAAGCGGCGGTTCGATGCTGATAAGACCAATACGGACCCTCTGAACGCGCGTACACCGAGCGCGTCGAGAGCCTGAATTACGAACCCGGCGCAGGCATTGGCTGTGGTCGAATGGAGCGGCGAACCGCCTCGTCGGCCTGCATTCTTCGCTCAAGGTCGGTGATTCGAGCACGTGCCTTGGCAAGTTCATCCTGTGCCGCAGGGTCCGCGGCAGTAGCCGCAGTGGGTGCAGCCGCCGCAGGCTTCGCAGCCGCAGTTGCCTTAGCCGCTGCAGCGGTTGCTGCGGCCGCTGCAGCAGTTTCCGGTGCAGGCGTGCTCGACGCACTCGCAGGAGCCAGGGCTTCGACTTGCCCAAGTGCTCGCACCATGTGCTTGGCTTCCCAAGGGAGCAGGGTGACATCAGCCTCCCGGGTCTGCCCAGCGCGCACCACCATGAACTTCACATGATCGCCAGGCGCAGCGGCACGAACCACGGCGCGAATGGCATCGGGTGAAGCGTTACTTGATCCGTTCACCGCAACGATGACATCGTGTGGCATCACGCCGGCCTGTGCAAGCGCAAGATCCGGGATGACATTCGCGACATACGCACACTCTTCGCCGGAGGCCTTGGTGTGCTCAGCATGCATGTGTGCCAAAGTTGACGCGGGCACGCTTTCTAACCGGCCGCCAAGCATTGCCTTCGGAGCTACGAGCGTGGCGCCATCGCGCGTGCGATAAACGCCAGACGGATCGGCCTTCGTGCCATGTTCTGGCGTCCACTGGTCCGGAATATCGAGGCGCTCAATGACCACACCCTTTTCATCAATCACTGCAACATGGTTTCCCTTGCGCACGATGTGGTCGGGCGGCACCGGCTGCGAATCCATGAACACCTCAATGCGGTCACCACTGAATGCCCGTAGCTCCCATCGGTGTGCAATGCCGTCACGTGTTGGATTGGTATCGGTGGCGCTCTTTGCGATTGCTGGTGCAACTTGTTCCGCAGACATGGCGGTGGTGTCACTCGGTGCCGCCGCCGGCACATGTGACACATCGGCGGTGCCTGGCTCCCCAGACACTGCCTCGGGTCCAGAACTTTCTGGACCGCTAGGAGCAGCAACTTGCTCAGTGGATTGCTCGGTGCTTGCGCAGCCAGCGAGTGCGAGAGCGATGCAGCACATGGAGATCAGAGGGGCGCGCATGACAAACAATGATACAAGCATCAATGAAGCGACTATCTTCCTCCCACGCTGAACCCCATGGACCGACCGCACCACCACCATTCACCATCATCCGCCTCCCCGCCTAGCGAGGACCTAACTGCACCCCCGACCCGCTTGGTGACCCGGATGTGGTCCCCACCCTGCGTCTGGTGGGTGACCCTGCGCGGACACTTCGCATCCATGTGCCGCCCAACAGCCATCACGGCAATAGTCCTTGGCACGTCATCAATCCTCCTCCCAGCATGTGGCGAGCGGGCTGGTCAAGATGTTGCCACGGCTGGCGCTGGCGTCACATGGCGCTGGCGTGCGGAGAAGATGGAAGTCAGCGCCCTCTCGACGCCGATCATTGCCGCCAAAGGGCGTGGCTCAGTGATTGACGCCCGCACGGAGTTCTTTGACAGCGACCGCGATGAGACCAAGGCTGTGGGAGAACTGATGATCATTGTGCGCTTTGATGGCAATGAGATTGGTCGTCAATCAGCTGACCTTGCAGGAGTGGGCGGGCACGCGCGCGCGTGGGACTCAGTGACAGAGACCTACTCCATGCGCATTCCTCTCACGGTTGATCCGCCGCCTGGACGTGTGGTGGTGTTGCAAGCCACCTTCGAAGGCGTTGACGGTGCTCGGATGACGGCCTCGCGCGAGGTGCGCTGGCCGGAGACCGCACGATGACAAGCGGCCAATCTCCGCGGGTTTCACGCCCGTTGGGAATAGTGGCTGCCGACACGCTGCTTCTGACGGCAGCATTGATCTGGGGCGTCACATTCGTTGCACAGAAACTGGCCACGGAGCACATGGGGCCCCTGCTCTTCACTGGCATTCGTTTTGCAATTGGTGCAGCGATTCTTCTACCAATTGCGCTTCCGCGCTTTAAACGAATTGCTTCTGGCCGCGCTCGCCGAAGTGCATTGTTCGGCGGATGCTTGGCTGGAATTGCTATGGCGCTTGGTAGCACATTGCAGCAAGTGGGCATGCATTCCACCAGCGTGAGCAATGCAGGTTTCATCACCGGGCTGTATGTCATCATCGTTCCGATGCTTGGACTCTTTGTTGGGCAGCGGGTTCGGTGGAATGTGTGGGTTGGTGCAGCCTTAGCAGTAGCGGGGCTCTTCTATCTCAGTATCTACGATCCCTCCGGAAGTATCACCGGGATCTCTATCAATCAAGGTGATGTCTGGGTTCTGGCGTGTGCAGTCGCCTGGGGTTTTCATGTGCAGATCATTGGCTGGGCCGCATCAGACATTGATCCGTTTGTCATCAGCGCAGTGCAGTTTGCTGTGACTGGCGCAGCGGCCCTCGTGGCTTCGCAAGTTGTGGCGTATGGGTGGCCCACTGAAACATGGGGCGCACGCGAGGTATTCAGTATTGGGGCACTACAGGCCGCAACTTGGCCGCTTGCCTTCGCCGCTGTGCTCTCCACGTGCATAGCATTCACTTTGCAGACGGTGGCGCAGGGCAGTGCACCGCCCGCACACGCTGCCATCCTCTTGAGCCTTGAAAGTGTGTTTGCTGCATTGGCAGAAGCAGCCTGCCTTGTGGCGGGTTGGACAAACCTGGGATCACCCATGACTCGGTGGAAACTGTTTGGCTGCGCCCTCATATTCGCCGGCGTGATCTTGAGCCAGTGGCGAATTCGGGCGCGCATGGCAACCGCGTGATGGCGCCCCTTTCCTATACTGCGCAGTCCATGTCCCTCGAAATGTCAGCATTCTCTGCCGGAACACGCATCCGAGTTACGCAGCAACTCCCTGCGGTGCGCCATGTCAGCACCACCACCATTGAGGGCACGGTGCTTCGTTACCGTCAGTCTGAGACCGGGAGTTGGTTTGCACACAGCCAGCACGATCGCCTGTGGCTTGATCGGCTGGAGATTCAAATGGATGATGGTGAAATCACGGTACTGAACCTTGATCAGTACACGGTCATTGAGCCAGTGAATCGCTCTTGACAGTGCGGGCTTGGTGCGTGGCGCTTTCGCCCACCGCCTTCAGTCTTTAGTCTTCAGTCTTCAGTCTTCAGCCCAACGCCTTCAACCGACGAGATTCGGGGCAACCGTCACCTGCGTTCGTCCAGCGCGCCATGCGGCTCCCATGTCGCGCGCGATGTACTCATTGACGCCAGCAAGGGTGAGACGGTCAAACTCAGCCGCACTCTGCGCAAGGTCCATTGCCTCCCCAAGGCGCCAAAGCTGGGATGCAATGGTGGCGGCCCGGGCACTGGAACTCTCGCCACTCATGATGAGCCCGGCCTTTGCGCCCACGAGCGCATCGCGGAACTCATCGGCGGTGATTCCCTGCTCGAATCGCTCCAGTTCAGTCATGATGCATTCCAGGGTTCGCGGGGCGCGTTCGTGGGTGCTACCGGCGTAAACCTGCACCAATCCACGGTCGCGGCCGAGTGCCGACGAGGCTCCCACGGAGTAGCAGAGCCCGCGCTTCTCGCGCACCTCAGTGAAGAGCCGGCTGCTGCTTGCGCCGCCCAAGATTCGAATGGCCACTCGATGGGCATGGGCATCGGCATCCCGGTCAGGCGGGGCATCGAAGCCGATGGCAAGGTGTGTCTGCTGCGTATCAAGTTGCACCAAATGGGATCCGCGCAGGGCGGGGCGGGTTTCAATGGGGTCTTCGGTCGAACCACTCCAACCCTCAAGAAGACGCTCCATCATGTCCCGGGCGCGTTCGGGCTCAATGTCACCAGCCATTCCAATGACTGTGCCGCCCGGACGGGCGCGTCGCGACCACGAGGCACGAATTCGGTCTTGGGTGAGGGACTGGAGCCCAGCAACGGTGCCGTAGCCACTGCGATTGAATGGCGCGGGCATTGCAAACTCGCGCAGGCGGACGCCCGCAAGGTGCTGGGGCTCATCTTCCAGCCCATTGAGAGCCTGAAGGGCGATGGCACGCACGGATTCCAGGGCGTCTGCATCCAAGTGTGGCTGCCGAACGACCAAGGAAAGCAGGCGCATTGCCTCTTCGATGCGCTCGCCCATGCACAGGGTGGAGAGCATGGTGTGGTGAACCGCTGCGGCACCGTGACGCTGCGCTCCTAGGGCATCGAAGGCATCAGAGATATCGCGGCTTGACTTACCAGCGGCGCCGCGCAGGATGAGTTCTGAAAGGACAGTGGCCTCGCCCTCCCCTGCATCACCTTCTGGATCGCTTGCGGTTCCGATGGGCAACATCCAGACCGCCGCGCAACTACGGGTGCCGGGCATGCGTTCCACCACCAGGCGGGCGCCCGAGGCAAGCGTGTACCAACGAAGGAGGTCAGTGGCCATGTGGGGATGAAGGGTAGCAGCGAAGGGGGTGTGGTGACTGAGCGGGGTAGTTGATGGAGAACTCAGGCACGTGCAAAGTCGGCAAACCACTCATCGGTGGCATGCATGCCCGCTGGTTGCTGCGCGAGCCAGCGGGCCATGCGGAGCGCCCCAAGCGCGAAGAGGTCGCGGCTTGTGGCCGAGTGCGTGATCATGATTCGCTCGCCGGAACCACTGAACGACACCACGTGCTCACCCACCACGTCACCTGCACGAATTGCATGAATTCTAGCAGAATTATGCGGTTTTCCCGTGCCGCCAGCCACTGCTGCCGCCAAACTCAGTGCTGTTCCGCTTGGCGCATCAAGTTTGCGGATGTGATGCGTTTCGGTGATGTCAATGTCGAAACCCGGTAGCAGCCGTGCCGCATCCATCACTAACTTTCGGGTCACGGCTATTCCTAGTGAAGTGTTCGGTGCCACCATGGTCGGAACCCGTGCCGATGCCCGGGTCACTGCATCAAGTGATGCCTGCGAAAGACCAGTCGTGCATACAAGAAGCGCACATCCGAGCGTGGTTGCAGCCTGTGCAGCGCGCATAGATCCTTCATCGCTTGAGAAATCAATCACTACATCTGCATCCCCAGGCTGGACTTCAAGTTGGTTGTGGCGGTTCATTGATTGCGCGATCAGGCATCCGCGTTCAGTTGCAATGCACCCCAAGAGGCGTTGACCCATCCGTCCAAGGGCTCCATGCAGCACGATGCGCAGTGGATGAAAAGATTCTTCCGCAATGTGAGACAGGGATGAATGAGTGTTCGCCATGGGCGCATTCTCCGCAAAGGTCGCGTGAATTGCTCGGGATTTCTCGATGAATCCGTGCACTTGCAGTGATTTGCAGTACACCCCGTAGCAACACCAAGGGGTCCATCAAGTGCACTTTCAAAGAAATCTTAGAAAAATTCTTCTCAACCCCCTTCACAGGCTGTGCCGATACAGGTATTAATAACAAGCGTTCAGGAGCCGAGTTACGCGGGCCTCTGATCACTCCGACCCGTACGCGTAACACAAAGGGAGCCAAACCATGGCCAAGAAGAAGAAGGCTGCCAAGAAGGTAGCTAAGAAGACCGCGAAGAAGAAGAGCAAGTAAATCTGCTCGACCGGACAATACCAGCAGGGCCGGCGAGAGCCGGCCCTGCTGGTTTTTTCATTGCTACTTGTTTGCGGCGTGGATTTGGTCCTTTGTTTCAGGCTTTTTCGACCCTGATTTCCACTTCAAGACTCCACGCTTTCGATCTTTCGATCCGACCGTCCCTGTGGACCGCTGTCGCGCTAGGATTCTGACCCCCGCCGCGCGTGGCGGATTTGGAAAGAACATATGGCACACATTATCGCTGAACCCTGCATCGGAACGAAGGACGCCGCCTGTGTCGAAGTCTGCC
>JBIKQN010000084.1:0-6463 GCA_044349615.1 Phycisphaerales bacterium | reverse complement strand
CCGGATGAGATTCGAAACAATCCGGTGTGCATCGCTGCCTATCTTGGAACTGAGGTGGTGAATTGACTAGCACATCAGTCACTCCCACCGCCGCCGCTGGGCCCCGCACTCCACTCCTGCGCGTCCAAGGGATGAAGTGTTCGTATGGTCAAGCACAGGTACTGCATGGAATTGATATTGAGGTCTTTCCGGGTGAGATCGTCTCCATCATCGGTGCAAATGGTGCTGGTAAGTCCACAGCGCTGATGTGCGTCTCCCGGATCAATCGATCGTCCGGCACCATTGAGTTTGACGGAGCGAGTATTGCCATGCTGCCTCCGGAGCAGGTGGTCCGATGCGGTCTGGTGCAAGTGCCGGAAGGGCGCCGGATCTTCCCGCGCCTCACGGTGCGCGAGAATCTGGAGATGGGCGCGTTTATTCGCTCTGACAAAGATGGCATCGAATCAGACTTGCAGCGCATATTTGACCTGTTCCCAATTCTTAAGGATCGCGCCCTGCAGCAGGGAGGCACGCTTTCGGGCGGGGAGCAGCAGATGCTTGCCATCGGCCGGGCGCTGATGAGTCGCCCCAAGATGCTGATGATGGACGAACCATCGATGGGAATTGCACCGATCTTGGTTGCAAAGATCTTCGATACCGTCAAGAATGTCCTCAGTGCGCAAGGGATGACCATCCTTCTTGTAGAACAGAATGCAAACGCCGCGCTGCGCATGAGTGACCGCGCTTATGTGTTAGAAACTGGGAACATTGTGCTCACCGGGACGGGGCAGGACCTGCTCCGTGATCCGCGCGTGCGCGAGGCATACTTGGGCTAAACGCTCCGAGTTGAGCATTCTGAGGCTCACAAGCATGCTGCTTTGCGTGAGTGACGCCTGTACCTACACTGCGTGGTCCTCATGCGATCATTCACGCTGCGCACAGATATTGAACGCCACCGCATCGGCCGATTCCAGCTGCCGCTGGGTCTTGAGCCGATCGACTTGCCCGCGCCCAGTGAGGGCTACACCCTTGAGTTTGTGGAAGGCGATGACAATGCGCCGGATGTCTATCGCTTCTACGCGGTGACTAGCTTTGAGAAGGTGTCCGCCCTCGTTGATGAATTGTTCCAGATACTCCCGCGTGAGATCTTTCCACTCGTTGAAGTTGGTTCCAAGGATGCGTTCCGCACCATGGACATCTTTAGTGCGCGAGAGCCCATGCAGTTGGACGAGTTTCTAGAAGATTGGCGGGACTATCGCCAAGTCATTTTGGAAGACGGATCAATCGGTGCGGGCGCTCAGGCTGATGAGCCGTACATGGAAATCTTTCTGGATAGTTGGAAGGGCGTTGATGTGCAGGTGGCGCCGGATATGAAGGAAGATATTGAGCGGATCATGGCGCAGCATGGTCTTGAAGAGGTGGCGCATACTTGGCCACCAGAGGTTGACGAGCGCCCCGAGCCACCGCTGAATGTCCGCGAGATTCTGGTACTCGACAGCGAGGAAAGCCCAGACATTGATGAGATCCTGTTTCAACTCCGCGAAGCGTGGGGCTTGGAGCTTGATGTTGACCTTGACGAGAACCTCGACGAGGGCGGTCGCCGCCTCGGTCGCACTCTGTGGCATGCAGTGGCGATAGTTGAAAGTGCTGACGATGATCAGCCGCGTGCTGGCTATGCGCTTGCTTGGGCGTCGGCTTCAAGCATGGGTGAACTGCAGCGCATGTTGGAGTCGCGGATTGAGTTGCAGGATGAGTGGCGTTTCCACGGTCAGTGGTACGCAGTCGACCGCGTGGCATTCGACGAGCGACCGGACTCCCTGGCTTCGTTACCGCCGCGTTCGGCGCGTAGCGAAGTGCATGAATTCCGCATCGAGCCAGCCTGACTTTCGGCGCCTTAGCCTGCCAATCACGGATTCATCAACTAGTGGCTGCGTACAGCCCGGACGATTTGATGTAATTGGCAACTTCCGGCAAGAGTAAATCTTCAGTGGACTCTCCCGCGGCAATCCGGCGGCGCACTTCGGTGCTCGACGAATTCACGGGCTCAATCGGAAGCGTCCAAGACAGCCAACGTGCGGCCCATGCTTCGTCCATTTGTTCGGCAAGCAGCGCTGGCCAGTCCGCGCGTGTGTGTGGCGGGCGGAGCACCACAACTGGAGTTGCCAACGAAGTGAGATCAGCCCAGTCCTTCCAGGAGCGGAAGTTGATCGCCTGATCACTGCCAACAACCAAGCGAAGCGGACCCTTCATGACCGCACCGGCTGCCTGCATGGCAAGCACCGTGCGTACGGTGTCGATGGTGAAACTCGGCTCGTTGCGGGAGATTTCAATGGGCAACACCACCGCATCCGCGAGGTTGCCGAAAGCAAGCGTGCACATTGCCAAGCGATGCTCGGAACTTGCAACTGGACCCGTGGTTCGCTGTGGATTCTGCCACGCAGGAATAACGAGCAATTGCTTCGCCTTGAGGAGCGCGTCTACTCCTTGAGCAATCTCCACATGGCGTCGATGCGGCGGATCAAAGGTGCCTCCAAAGAGGACAATTGGTCGGTCGTCACTCGAGGGCGCGGGCTCGTTCACATGTTCAGTGGTCGGTTCATTCATTGGAGCGTCGCATTGAATCCGATTCCGCCCCGTTGCGCTTGGGTCAAAACCGTTCCGCCAACATCTGCTCAACCGCCCGCATGGCTGCTCCCGATCGACGGGCGAGCGCCATCAGTTGCGGTAGACGCGTCGGGTGCCGCGCAAGGGTTCCAAGAACAGCACCGATTCGGGTTCCTCCCTTGGCATCCGTCCATTGTTCGACACCCTCCGGAAGTGCATCGGTGCACCCGTCACTTATTCCCCGTACCACTCCCCAGTGCCATCCTGCTGAATCGGCAATTCGTGCGAACGCCGCAGACTCCATATCAACGATGTCCGCGTCCCACCGCGCAGCAGCGGCAGCCTTGGCGGCGGGTGTCTGCAGCATGGTTTCTGCGGACAGGCAGCGAACCGAGGTCTGGGAAAGGGTGTGGGTACCGATGCATCGCGGATGCCACATGCCGCCGCATTCATCCAGAATGACCGTTGCCGTCACGGCCATCCCGGAAAGTGCGGATGGCTTGAGCGCTCCTGCAACGCCGGCCAAGATCACGGTCGTACCAGCTGGAATGGGGTTAGTAGTCGCCCAATGTTCGATTCCTCCCCGGCCAGGACCGCTGCAATGAACGATCCAGCCGCGCGCTCGAGCGGCGCGGGCGAGTCGGGATCGCTCAAATTCCAGTGGGCAAATGACGTGCATTGAGGAGGCATTGGGGGTATACTCTGCCGCTCGGAAACCGGCCCCATCGTCTAGCCCGGTCTAGGACACGTCCTTCTCACGGACGGGACAGGGGTTCAAATCCCCTTGGGGTCACTTTCACTACCGATGCCCTCTGTTTCGGCCTCGGAATCACGGACAACGACTCGCCAACCGCGCATGTGCGCGTGGACAAGTCTTCAGATCGATTGGATTGCGGACTGAGCCAGTGACTTGCCTGGCCCCATCGTCTAGCCCGGTTAGGACACCTCCCTTTCACGGAGGTAACAGGGGTTCAAATCCCCTTGGGGTCACTCCTTCTCGGACGGTCAAGGGACCGTTAGAGAGACAATTCGAACGACACATGCTGTCGAAACCGCACGCCGGACAAGTTCTCAGGAATTTTGTGCGGCGTTCGCACTTGTTGGGGCTACCTTTGTCCCACCCGGCGACTCGCCGACAAGGCAAACACACATGAATATTCCGTCGCTCGCCACCTTCTCCTCGCTCGCCCTCGTAGCAACCGCCCTCCAGGCGGGCGCTGCCACTCGCTACGTGGACCGCACGCTGACCACTGGCGCGGGGACGGGAACCAGTTGGTCCGATGCCTACAGCGGACCATCGAGCCTGCAAACGGCGTTGGCTGCATCGGTTTCAGGTGATCAGATTTGGGTGAAGGCTGGCACTTACCTTCCATCAACAACTGGCCTGCGCACAGCAAGCTTCACCATGAAGACCGGTGTTGCCATCTACGGCGGATTTGCCGGCACCGAGGCAAGCCTCGCGCAGCGCGATTGGAAAGCGAACATCACCATTCTTTCGGGTGACCTTCTTGGTAACGACACTGCGACCGCCAACTTCACCGAAAACAGTTACCACGTTGTTCTTGGCACTGGTGCAGCGGCGACAGCGGTTCTTGATGGATTCACCGTACGCGCGGGCTACGCCAACGGCACAGCGAGCAATCACGACAAGGGTGCCGGCATCCTGATCGTCTCAAGTGGTGCTCCCACCGTGCGCAATTGCATCTTCGCGAATCATCGCTGCACCTTCGGTGGCGCCGCGGGGTACATCTTCTCGGCGCAAGCCACATTTGCTGACTGCGAGTTCAACGACAACTCGGGTGGCAGTTATGGCGGCGCATTCGACACCAACGCCGTCACGAGCACATTCACACGGTGCATCTTTCGAAACAACACCGCGGTGCGTGCTGGTGGAGTCGAAACATACGGCGGTGGTAACACCACGTACACAAACTGCCTCTTTGTTGGGAATCGCGCTACTGGATCAGGCGGTGGTGCCGCGATCTGGATCGGTGTTTCGAGCAGCATTGTGACTGCGCGCAATTGCACCTTCGCTGGGAATGTTGCAACGTTGGCAGCTGGTGGCGTGAACACCACATCCAGTGGAACGCTGAACGCATCGAACTGTGTCTTCTGGGGTAACACCGGACCAGGTGGAACGACCGTTGCGAATCAGATCAATGCTGGTGGTGGAACGAACAATGTCAGTTGGTCGATCGTTCAGGGCGGATTCGCTGGAACATCAAACTTGGCAACGGACCCGAAGTTTGTTTCTCCAGCAACAGGCGACTACACGCTTGGAACCGGATCGTCAGGCATCGACTCTGGATCGAACACGCTTGTGCCCGCGGGCGTGACAACGGACCTTCTTGGCGCAGCGCGCTTTGTAGACATTCCGAGTGTTCCGGACACTGGCTCGGGAACGGCGCCCGTGGTTGACCGTGGCGCTTACGAACTTGCTTCAGCAGTACTGCCTTGCGTTGGTGACATCACCAACAATGGGGAAGTTGATGGGGCAGATCTTGGCGTCTTGCTTGGTGATTGGGGTGGCAGCGTGAGCGGCGATCTCGACGGCAACGGCTCAGTCGATGGGGCGGATCTTGGCATACTCTTGGGCAACTGGGGACCTTGCTAACAGCCACAGAAGTACAGCCACCGAGCCCCTGCATTCCATCCTGTTGAAGATGTCACGTCCTTTCGGCGAGTACATGCCGGGTGGCGGTTGTCCTCACCCAGCATGTGACCAGTGCGCCAACTGCGTTGCGTACGGTTAGGCTTCCAACAGATGGAATTGATTCGCTCAGTCATCGTTCGCACGCACTTGACTTCTTACCCCGTGGAAGTGGGGCGAGGTTCCGTTCGCCATGTTGCTGAACGAATGGCTGCCGTGGGTGTGCGCCCTCCATCAGTGGCCATCATTTGTGACACCGCGGTGGAGTCCTTGGCGGCGGCTGCGGTCGAGCGGTCGCTTCGTGACGCGGGCATTCCCGTAGCACGGATTGCGATGAATGCATCCGAAGATATGAAGACGCTCGGCACCCTGGGTGATCTCTGCGAACGCATGCTTGCAGACGGGATCGATCGGGCCGGTGCAGTGGTGGCAGTGGGTGGCGGCGTCGTTGGTGATGTTGCGGGATTTGCAGCAGCCACTTACATGCGCGGGATTGCTTGCGTGCAAGTGCCCACCACGCTTCTTGCGATGGTTGATGCTGCCGTGGGTGGGAAGACCGCCGTCAATCTTTCGCGCGCCGATGGTTCGCTTGCAAAGAACATCATTGGTTCATTCGCACAGCCACTTCTAGTGATCTGTGATCCCGAGTCGCTTGCCACGCTGCCAGTGCGTGAAATTCGCTCTGGTCTTGCCGAGTGCGTCAAGCACGCCGTGATTGCTGATCCAGAAATGCTTGGGTGGATGATGGAGCGCATCGATCCGATTCTGGCGCGTGACCCCGCAACACTCGCGGAGCTAGTGGAACGGAATGTTCGAATCAAGGCCGACATCGTCGGCGCCGATGAACGCGAGCAAGGTCGTCGAGCCGTCTTGAACCTCGGGCATACGTTTGCACATGCCATTGAGGCGCTGCTCCATGATGAATGCACGCACGGCGAGGCCGTTGCCATCGGAACGCTCGCGGCGTGCCGATTGGCTATTGAGCTTGGGGTGGGCACCCCGGATACCGAGCAGGCGGTTCGCGATGCTCTGCAGAGCCTTGGATTGCCAACCGCCATTCCCTCGCCCAAGACCGTTGCCGCGCTGATTGAGGCAATGGGCTCTGACAAAAAGAAGCAGGGCGGGGCCCTTCGCTTGGTCGTTCCATTCAGCCTCGGCGATGTTCGTGTCGTGCGCGATGTCACCGATCCCGCGCTCGACGCCGCTTGGCGGGCTGTCGGCGCTCGCTGA
>JBIKQN010000082.1:0-6547 GCA_044349615.1 Phycisphaerales bacterium | reverse complement strand
CCGCCGCGCGCGACCCCCAAGCAACAGGCGCCTTCGAAGTGACCGCAGAAGCACTGCGTCGCCTCATTGCACGCACCCTCTTTGCAACCGCTGTTGAGAACGCACGCTTTGCGATCAACGGCGTCCTCATGGAACGCAAAGGCAAGCGCATCCGACTTGTCGGCACCGATGGCAAGCGCCTTGCAGTTGCAGCCGGCGCCTGCACTGGCGAAGGCGACATGACGCTGATCGTTCCATCGAAGAGCCTGAACATTCTCATGAAGATGCTCAGCGAGCCCGATGCCAACGTCACCATTGGTAAAGCCGATGGACAAGCAGTCTTCCAAGTGGAAGGTGTTGGAAACTTGGTCACTAGCCTCGTTGAAGGCACATTCCCTCCCTTTGAAGATGTCATTCCAAAGGATCAGGACAAGCGCGTCACATTCGATGCCGCCGACCTTGCCACCGCCATTCGCCGCGCTGCGCTGCTGACAAACGAAGAATCCAAGGGTGTTCGTTTCACATTCAAGGGCGACATGCTGGTGGTTTCCAGCCGCGCGCCTGAGATGGGCGAAGCCGAGATTCGCGTGCCGATGTCAGGCTATGTCGGCGATGCGATCGAAATCGGATTCCAGCCTGCATTCATTGTCGATGCGCTGAAAGTGATCGATGGGCAGCAGGTGATGATCGAAATGCGCAGCCCGCAGAAGCCCGGTGTCTTCAAGGTGGGCCAAGAGTTCACCTATGTGGTGATGCCCGTGAATGTGGTGTGAACCAAACAGTGCAGTCAAATGAAACAGGGGCCCCAACCTTCACGGTCGGGGCCCCTGCTCTTTGAGAAGCAACACCTCACATCGGTGCACTTCCAATCAATCACTCCGGCTGCGCGCATCGCGCATCATGCCGGCGAATCATCACTTGGCGTACTTCACGCTGCAGCCGTAGGCCTTGGTGGTGGCGGGCGAGACAGCCTTGCCATCCTTGAGGGCCTGGACTGTGCTCACTACATAGTTCTTTGAGCCCTGATCATCAATCGCACCCGCATACGCGAGCACGCCTGCTGCATCAATCACAAAGCAATGCGGCGTGGTCTTCGCACCGTACGCATGTCCAACGGCGCCATCGCCGTCGATCAAGGCTGGCGCAGAAATCTTGTTCGCTACCAAATAGTCGCCACTCTCCGCTGGCTTGCCTGCCGTAGAAGCAGTGGAGTTCACGAAGACAAAAACCACATCCGAGCTAATCGCCTTAGAGTCAGACATCATCTTGGCAACGGAGCCATCTTCCATCTTGCCCTTGCAGACGGGGCATCCCGGGTTGATCCATTCCATCACAACGATCTTGCCCTTGAAGTCAGACAGGCTGACATCCTTGCCTGTGGAATCCTTGAGGGTGAATGCCGGAGCTGGCGAGCCGACCTTCGCAGCATCCGCCTTCTCGGCCTTCTTCTTCTCCTTCTTGGTCTCCTGCATGGAGTCCTGAGCAGGGCTGGCGTAAGCCACACCAGTGGCGAGAGCGGCGGCAATACCCAACGTTGCGATCATCTTGAGCGGGTTCATCAATTCTCCTAAGGGGCGCAAAGCGCCAACTGTGGTGAGTGCACGCACGCGCGCACATGTCTCTTGGCTCACTTCGACGGAGGAGCCTGATCCGATGCACCCACTCCATTGGCTCCCAGCGAATCACCGGGACCAGCCAAAGGGTGGGGAATTGTCAGCCAAACGCACGGATCCGAGGCTTCATTGCCAAGAAGTATTAATCCCGCAACGGCGGGCTGCCCGGGGCCTTCGCCCACACTCGTGACCGTGAATTCAAGATTGAATTTCTCTCCAGACACGACTCCGTCAATCGACACAGAGCCGTCAGCCATACCGAGCTGCATTCCCGGAACGCTCGCTGGGATAAAGCGCACCGAACCTTGCCCTTGCGACGGACCCTTAATGGACACCTTGCCGTTCTCAAAACGTGCAAAGAGTCCAGCCGATGCGGCGGTTGCTGGCAGCGACCGGCCACCGAAGGAACCACCGTTTAATTGAACGCCCGAACCTGCCTCAGCGACTGGCGGCCATGTACCGTCGCCAACGAGCGTTGCAACAGCGCATCGCTCCTTGCAGACCATCACCTTGGCACGCACGGACCATGCGCCCTGCTGAGCGTTGTCACTGTCCTGCTTCCAAGGATCTTCGCGAAGCGTGCCAGCGCGGCGCACGGGCACCAAGTAATTCGCTGAGCGGGAATAGCCGTAGAAGATTCCACCGTCCAACGATCGTGCCTCGGGGCGCGGATACACCGTGGGACCAGCCTGCCAACCAGTTGGAAGCGTCAATTCAAATGACGGTGGATTGCCACTATCCCCAGGATTCTCCCAATAGACATGCCAGCCAGGCGTGAGAGTGATGGTGGCAACCAAGATCCATGACTGATCCCCAGCTTGCGCCCATCGGAAGGAATTGCGCTCGATGCCTTCGGTCTGAACTTGCCCAGGTTTCGCGGAGTCTGATTGCGAGTCGGACGGCGAGTTGGACTGCGAATCTGACTGCGAATCCGACTGCGAACCCGACTGCGAACCTGACTGCGAATCAAACGGAGGATCTGATTGCAAAGCAGATTGCGGAGCACCCGCAAGGCACGAAATCATCAACAGCACGGGTAGCGCGGGCGTCATTGGCATGACAACAGTATCTCCATGCTTGCACCTTCTCGGGGGGCACCTTGCGAAATTCAGTGATTACGCGGACACTTCCCACCATGACCAACCCCCTTCGAGTGCTTCTCGCCGCGTCCGCGCTTCTCACCGCAGCCCTCGGCTGCGATATCAAGACGAGCGACCGCGACCTGGTATTCCTTGACCCGCCGTCGGCAGTCGAGAAGATGCACCCGCGAACGGGCATGTTTGAGAAGGCCGTCGTTGCGTGCTGGGTTGATCCGCGCGGAGCCGAGGACTACGCCAAGGGGCACATCAGTGGCGCAATCAGCACGCCCCTCGTTGATATGCCAGAAACCGCGCCATCGCGTCTTGGTGGCCACAATCTCTTTGTGGTCTACGGTGATGCCTTCCAAGATCCGCTCGCCAAGGCCGGAGCCAAGCGACTCTTGGAACTCGGGTTCAAGAATGTCTATGTGTTGGAAGGTGGCATTCGCGCGTGGCAGAAGGATGGCTACACGCTTGTCACTGGTACTGAGCCAGGCGGCGGCAGTCCGCCAAAGAAAGACGGCGCCGGCATTAAGCCAGCAGAACGAGGCGGCGTCGAAGTACCTGAGCAGGGCGTGCGCTAACTCACAGACAACGCGCGGACACGAACATCACTTCAGTGCTTCAACACCAGCCACGATTTCCGTGAGCTCGGTGGTGATGCGCGCCTGACGAGCACGGTTGAAATTCCGCTTGAGCGTGCGACCAAGGCCGCCTGCATTGTCAGTAGCCGCCTTCATGGCAACCATGCGCATCACATTCTCACTGACCACTGCATCAAGAAATGCTTGGTAAAGCGAAACCTTGAGGGAGCGTGGCAGCAAGTCATTCAGCAATTCTGGTGCGGACGGGCTGAAATCAAAGTTCGCATTAGACGCCTTGGCACCCACCACTTCGTCCGCCTTCGGCAGCGTGAGCGGAAGCAGTTGCATCACTTCCGGACGCTGACGCGCCGCAGAGATGTAACGCATGTAGATCACCTTGACGGAGGCGAACTCGCCAGCCACAAAGCGATCGATGTAATCCTGTCCGATCTTCTCGACCGCCTCATACTGCGGCTTGTCACCGATGGCATGACGGGTGGTGACTTCCTGCTTCTGATACTTGAAGAAGGCAAGCGCCTTGCGACCAGAAACATCCACCACAACTTCGCGACCATTCGCGCGAATCTCGTTGAGGAGTTTGGTCACCGTGCGAAGAACAGTGGAGTTGTAGGCGCCGCACAAACCGCGGTCGGAAGCGATCACCAGCACGAGGTCCTTCTTGGACGCACGAGCGGACTGCTCCAGCATCGGATGGCTTGCATCACCCGCTTGTGCTGACACTTTGGCGACGAGGCCGCGAATGGTGTCGGTGTAGGGGCGGCTGTTCTTGGCACGCGTGAGCGCCGCCGTGAACTTAGCGGTAGCGATCATCTGCATCGTCTTGGTGATGCGCTGAATCGTCTTCACGGCGCCCATGCGCTTCTTGATTTCGCGTAGCTGTGCCATAGGGGCAACGATGATAGCGGATCAGGAGCCGTAGCCGCCAACGTCAGGAATTCATGGGTTTCGGCGCAACTCGCTCAGCATTGCATGCCGTCAAAGCCAAGCTCCACCCCGGCGGGAAGGCGGTCTGACAATTCAGCGTGCCGAACATCGTGCGTCATGTGGGTAAAAATTGTCCGCCGCGCCGCAAGTTGCGCAGCCACATCAAGCGACTCGTTCAGGCTGAAGTGCGTCGGATGCTTGCGCTCGCGAAGCATGTCAAGCACTAGAATGTCAAGCCCCGCAAGGACTGACCATGACTCTGGTGGAATCGCACTCACATCGGTGCAATAGGCAATCGGCAACGCGGCATGGGTTCCTGCGGCGGAGTGGGCACTCAATGTTCCAACTGCTGCATCAAAGCGCCAACCAAGAATCGGCAGTGCTCCATGCAAGAGTCGTACTGGCGTTGCATCAATTCCAAAGAGATGAACCTTGCGGCCAGGCTCCACTGCTACCGTCACTACATCGGCTACGAAGCTCTTGTTGACATTGCGGTGCGGTCGAAAGATATGGTCGTAGATGCGCGTCAGCTCATCAATCACCGTGCGCTCGGCATAGAGATTGATCGGCGCCTTCATCGTCACGTTGTATAGGCGCGCATCGTCAAGACCGAAGACATGGTCAACATGCGAATGCGTGAAGAGGATGGCATCAACACGGCGAATGCGATGGCGCAGCGCGTGCTCGCGATGATCAGGCGGGCAGTCGATCAATATGACGCGATGAATTCCGGTTGGATCTTTAAACTCAAGCATTGCCCCAACCCGCGTTCGGCGATCACGCGAATCGGTGCTTGTGCATGTTGCGCAGTCGCACGCGATCACGGGGATGCCAGAACTGGTGCCTGTGCCAAGCAGCGTGAATCGAACATCGGTGACGCCGGCTGCGGCAGTTACTGAGTGAGCAACAGTGCTTGTGTTCGCGCCGGTTGTCACACACCTGCTCCAGCAATGGCGTCGCGCAAATCACGTACGACCCGTGCAGGATCCTGCGCGCCGCACACAACCGAACTCACGGCCACACCTTGGCAGCCAACTGCCAGCAATTCCCCGATATTTCCTTGAGTGATTCCACCAATCGCCAGATGTGGAACGCGTGCACATTCGGCGAGGTACTCACGCAGATAGCCCGCACCGCCCGGAATGATTGCAGGCTTCACGCTCGTTGCAAACATGGCGCCAACACCGCAGACATCCGCGCCCGCATCACGCGCGGCGCGTGCTTCGGCGATCGAATGAGTACTCACACCAACAAGAAGCGAGGTACCAGCCATGCGGCGAACATCGGCGATTGACATATCGCCCTGACCAACATGCACCCCATCTGCTCCGCAGGCGATGGCAATATCCGCGCGGTCATTCACAATGACGCTGACGCCCGCAGGACGAGCAACGCTGATCACCATGCGAACGCGTTCGGCTAAGGCGTGAGTGGACATGTCCTTCTCGCGCACCTGTATGCAATCTGCCCCGCCTTCGATTGCCGCGTCGAGTGTCTTGTGCCATGGCAGCGCACACATGGATTCCGTGAGCAAGACGCACACGCGCCACTGCTTGCGTGCAGCGCTTCCCATTCGCATCAGTAGATCGCGCTCTGCGTCGTATGACGAGTAGCGCAACGCCTCGACCACACATGCAGTTGCCGGAACGACCACCTTCATGCATTCCTCGATCGACCGAAGCGCCTCGCCGAGGCGCTTGCCTGCGGCAGCCACCACTTCATGGTGCGTTGCGCGGGCGCCTTCAAACTGACCATCGATTGCCGTACCCACATCACCGGCGGCGTCGCGATTGGCCTCAAGCCAGCCGGACGGAAGGGACGCAAGCGCTCCTTGGAGCCCATGGCGGATCGCTTTCAGTCGTCCGGAAAGTTCCGCGTCGTCGAGCGCAAAGCGTGCGGCATCCTCAAGCACACGCAGTGCCTCGCGTGCGCGGTTTGCATTGGCATCCATGGCACGGGCGACCGATCGCATCCCCTAAGCGTAGCAGCGTGGCTATCCTTCCCTTCCCATGGCAAACGCTGACCATTCCCTCGGTACCGCTCCAAGCAATCCCGACCGCCGCGACTTCATCGCCGCATCGATCGGACTTGCTGCTGCGGCCGCAGCCGCGGGAACGGTCAGCTCAGCCGCTGCCTTTCAGTCCACCCCCAACGCATCCAAGGAGAAGAAGATGCCATTCACACTGCCAGAACTTCCGTACGCCGAAAACGCACTCGAACCAACCATTGATGCAAAGACGATGAATATCCATCGCACCAAGCATCATCAGGCTTACATCGACAATCTGAACAAAGCCATTGAAGGAACCCCATGGGCAGAGATGTCCATTGATGACATCTGTCGCAA
>JBIKQN010000081.1:0-6567 GCA_044349615.1 Phycisphaerales bacterium | reverse complement strand
CAACGCGGGTCCACGCATCGCGGAATCGACCGGTGCTGTTCTGAGTGAGCGCTATAGACGGCTCTGCGGCGGTGGCTGGCCATGGCAGACCCACGGTGGGTCCCGGCAGCAAGCCAGCCTGTACGGCTATCTGGAAGCCATTGCACGGGCAGATCATCGGTACACCGCGCTCTATGGCTGCGGCGAACGCAGGATAGATGCTGCGACGCATGAGAGCGCCCATGATGCGCCCAGCAGCAATGTCATCGCCGAAACTGAAGCCACCAGGCAGGCCAATGAGCTTGTAACTATCAATGCGGCTTGGATTCCGCACGAGATCCGAAAGCAGAACCGACTCCGGCACAGCGCCTGCTGCAGCAAACGACTGCGCCAATTCAAGGTCGCAGTTGATTCCGGCAGCAGTGATGACAAGGGCCTTCGGTCCGTTGATAGTCATGGTGTTGTTCTCAGCCATCACTGGGTGCGTCCCACGCAGAGCGGAGCGCTGCAAGAGACATAGATTCATTGGGGGTGTGCACTCCAACAACTTCAAGCACAGTCAGTGCTGACACGGTGCCAATGACTGAATGCGCAATGCCATCAAGGTGCGCTTGCACCTTGGCAAGGTTCGCGGGCTCCACTTCCAGAATGTAGCGATGCGGGTCCTCGGCAAATGCACGACACTCATCGGGTACTTCGGCGTTGGCAGCAGTCTCTACTGGTACGCGCGAAAGATCTATGTGTGCACCAAGACCACCCGCAAAGCACATCTCGGCGAGCGCCGTCAGCAAGCCGCCTTCACTTGGATCATGTGCCGAACGCACTGCGCCCTGAGAAATGCAAGCGGCTACAGCCCGGGCGGTACGCGCCCCGCGCACCGGATCAACCACAGGCAATCGACTGTCCGGATGACCGGACGCACCCAGCATGACTCGGTGACTTCCGCCCATGCGCGCGCCAGTGGTTCCCACCAGAATAATCAGATTTCCAGCTGCTTTTAGATCCATTGTGCAAGCACGCTCGACATCCGGAACGATTCCGAATCCAGACACCAGGAGTGTCGGCGGGATCATGATGACCCGTCCGTCTTGCGTTCGGAACTGGTTCTTTAGACTGTCTTTTCCGCTGATGAACGGCGTGCGATACGCGATGGCACCGTCGTAGCACGCCTCGGCAGCACGAACCAGTGAACCCATATTGCGCGGGTCGTCACATGACGGCCAACAGAAATTATCCAAGACTGCCATGTGTGATGGATCAGCTCCAACACACACCATGTTGCGGACACACTCATCCAGCGCAGCGAGTGTCATGGCATAGGGGTCAGCACTCCAACCTGTTGCAAGACCATTGCTGATGGCAAGCGCGCGGCTCGATCCAGGTACTGGGTGCACAACTGCTGCATCTGATGGACCACCACTACCAACACCCACAAGAGGCTTGATCACGCTGCCGCCCTGCACTTCATGGTCATACTGACGGATGATCCATTCCTTGCTGGCAATGTTTGGGTGCGAAAGCAGCGCGCACACCGTATCGAGGAGCCTTGGTCCGACACCAGCACCATTCCCGGGCAGGGGCTGTTGTGATGCACTCCAAGCAGCGTCCCACACTGCCTCGCGGGTTGGCATCGGTACGCCCTCATGCAAGAAATGGGTATCGAGTGCGCCCACTTCGGTGCCATGCCAATACAAGCGAATCATGCCGTCATGTGTGCCGAATTCGCCAAGGTCGCAGAGTTCCACGCCGTGTGCCATGCACACTGCGCGCAATCGCGCCAACTTGGCAGGCGGCACGGAAAGCACCATGCGCTCCTGTGCTTCAGAGATCCAGATTTCTGTGGGACTCAGTCCGTCATACTTCACAGGCGCGCGTTCAAGATGAACTGTGGCACCCACATCCTTACCCATTTCACCGACTGCGCTCGAGAATCCGCCGGCACCACAATCCGTGGTGCCGCTGTAGAGCGGTCCATCCGGCTGGTCACGCGCTGCCAGCATGGCATCAAGCATCTTTTTCTCAGTGATGGCATTACCGATCTGAACAGCATGGCTGAATTCGCTGGAGTGACCATGTTCAACTTCTGCACTCGAGAAGGTGGCACCATGAATGCCATCACGCCCCGTGCGACCGCCGATAGCCACAATCCGGTCGCCGCGGACCGTCACGCCTTTAACCATGCTGCGCGGCATGACACCAATGACCCCGCAATACACCAGTGGGTTTCCAACATAACGCTCGTCAAACCACACCGCGCCGTTCACCGTGGGAATGCCCATGCGATTGCCATAATCACGGACACCAGCCACTACCTGAGTGAGAATCCGCCGTGGGGGCAGGCATCCAGCGGGTACCTCCGCGTAATCAAGCGGTGCAACACAAAAGACATCTGTCGATGCAATTGGCTTGGCACCAAGGCCCGTACCCATGATGTCCCGGATGCAACCACCAATCCCTGTAGCCGCGCCACCGTATGGCTCGATGGCGCTCGGCCGATTGTGCGTCTCACACTTAAAGCACACCGCATGATGTTCATCGAATGCAATGACGCCTGAGTTGTCAACGAACACCGAGAGACACCAGTCGATTCGATCTGGATTCCGCTCATCCATCAGTTCGAACGTTCCGGCAGCCACCGTGCTCTTCAGTAAGTTCTTGATGGTGACCGAACCATCGGCTGCGTACGTGTGACCTGGTCGAGTTCCGTGCTGCAGTGAGTGTTGCCCCGCTGCCACATTTGCTTCGCGATAGTGAACTGTGCTCTTGAGCGTCTTGTGCACGCAGTGTTCGCTCCAAGTCTGCGCAAGCGTCTCCAATTCAATCTCGCGCGGCTCTCGACCCAAGCGTCGATACTCTGCTTGGATGGCCTGCATTTCTTGCAGGGAAAGAAAGAGATGTGCCTCACGGCTCAACTTCTCCAGTGCAGGATCACTGAGATTCCGGAGTGGAACCTCCACAACCCGAAGCGCGTAACTATGGCCAACCGGGAAGCCCACTGGATGCCATGGCTCCGCATGCACACCGTGAATCACAGGGTTAGCAAGAACGCGTTCGCCGATCGTCACCGCACTTGCTTGATTCACACCAGCAAGGTCATATCGATCACCCGTACGCACACGCACCGATGTTCCAAACATCGCCTGGACTGCAGACTCAACACTCTCTGCAGCTGGGTCGGTGACTCCGGGCAATGGATGAATTTCAACCATGGCGTCCAGTCGATGTGCAGCGACTCCACGCGGTTGCACTTCTGCATATTGCGTCACTGGGTCAGACAGCAACTCATGGGCAATCTGCTGAACCTCTGCTTCAGATAGCTCTCCAGCCAATAGATACACGGATGAATGCTGCGCAGCTGTTGGAACAGCGCCCAAGCCAAGCGCCGCTGCTTGCCGAATGACAGCATCGGCGCGGGGGTCAGATTGGCCAGGCTTCGGGCGAACTTCGACACGGTGCACCACTGTCATAGGGCATGAATCATAGGGATTCCGCCCGACGTGCTGAGACTGGAATGGCGCTCGCCCATGCACGCCAAGCAGGCTGCACAGCCCCCATGGCTGCTCGCTGCAGCCATTCAGATTTAATAATTAGAAAATCAACTGGAGCTGGGTACGGAAGACAATCTCATCGCTCTGCGATGGCCGCCAACCCGCGTTCACATCAGCAAACAATGGATTGACCTGCGTGATCGCCCATCCAAGATCCGTAGTCCACTTCAAATCCTGGCCATCGAGGTAGTAGTTGACACCGATAGTAAGAAGGTTGAGCGGATCCGGATTTTCGATTTCCGGATTGAGCTGGGTCAGAACTCCCGTTCCACCGTCGATGTAAGCGAATTCATACCGAGCAAACACCTCAGCCTTGGGCATGATGTACATCGAGCCCTGAAGCTGCGCTGCCAGGATGTTCAATGTGCCTAGGTCATACCGAACGTTGTCCTGCGAGTCACCGAATGCTGGCCCAAGTGCGGCTGGCGCATTGATGTAGTTGTAGAACACCGCTCCATACACCGCAGCACCACCGAAATTGGCCTGAGCATCGATAGTGGCAGTGAACCATTGTGAATCTGGGTTCGATGTACCAGGGGTGTCTTCGTTGGCTTGGTATCCGCGAGAATTTTGATAGTGCAGGCCAAGCCCGGCAAGGAAGCCAAATGTTTCCATTGAAGGGCTGGTGTAGCTGCGGAACTGATCCCAAGTACCAGCAGGCTTCCAGTCAAATCGATGGGTCACGCTGTATTCGGCACTCTGCTCCCAGTACTGCGCGTTCTGACTACCAAAGCTGCCCGTTGGCCAGAACTTGTAGCCACTTGCTCCGTAGTTGGCATTGATGTCACCAAGGGTGTTGTCCTGTGCACCACTATCGATTGAAGTCCGTGACCGGAATTCATCGTTCATGTACTCCAGTTCAATGCCCTGCGTGTAGCCGAGCGCGTAATGGAAATCCACTACTGAGCGAGCAGAAGACATCTGATATTGCTCAAGCACCAGGAATCCACGCGAGAATGGCGAGCGGTATTGACCCGTACGCACGGACCAGTTGTCATCAAGATTGATACGGATCCACGCATCCAAGAGCTCAACCGCGCTCAGGTTGGGCCCCCCGGGGATAGCCGCGGAGTTTCCGTTGGTGCTGCCCTTGCTGATGTTGGTGGTCAACTCCTCGAAGAAGCGCGCCTTCACCATGTACTGGAAGTCACGGCTGAAGACATGCCCATCAGCCCAGAGCTGAAGATCTGGAACATTGAAACCGTAGCGGGTTTCTTTGCGATCAAAGACCGCTTGCTGTGCCGGATTTGCGCCGTTGTATGACCCAGTACGAATAGTGCTTGAAGTGAATCTGTTCTGTATGAACCCGCCAACATTCATGCGGAATCTTCCATCCGAACTCGCCAAGAAGAATCCGTCATTCCAACCAGCCGTCATCCCGCTGCCTTGCAGGCTCGTGCGCTGGTCACTATCTGCAAGAACATCGCGAACGATGTCGCGAATCTGCCCAGCACGCTGTTCACCGAGCCACTCTTCGCCTTGTTGACGATTGAGATCAGTGACACGGCCTTCCAATTCGCGGTTGCGATCTTCGAGGGTCTCCAGCCGCTTCATGAGTTCATCCACTCCCGGAGCGGGGCGCGAAAGGACATCACCGGCTGCGCCAGGATCAAGCGTTGCTGGCTCTTGGGCCCACGCGTGCGTAGCGCCCGCGATGGAGATCGCAGCGAAGCGCGCAGCAAAGAGATATCCCGCATTTCGAGCCATGAAGTACGAATCCTATCGCAGTAGTTTCATCGGACGGGGGAGGCTACCCCCTGCAGCGAGAGCGACAAATGTCAGCAAACGACCATCAAAATGCTGCCTGAATCTGCAATGAAAGACTCATGTTGTTGTTGGGATTTGACCCGCCCCCCAGACCCTGTGGGGGAAGAACTGCCGAGGTCAGGGCTGGCTGCCCACCATCGACGGGCGCTATGACCAAGGCCGTTACCTTCAGGGCGCGCCTGTCTGCGTACCAATTCATGCCCAGGGTGGCGTACTGCTGGGTGCCATCAGTGCTGGCAATGTTCCAGTTACCGAAGACTTCAAGCACATCGGTGAGGAACACGCCTCCTTGCAGCAGTCCGCCCCACGCGGTAGTGTCAGGCGAGGACCACTGATCGGCCCATATGCCCTGCACCAGAATGTTGGCACCACCAAACATGAAGTTGGCATCGGCAGTAAATCCCAGTGGATTGGCTCCCCCAGTTGCCGAAGGGTTGTCTGCGCGACCATTTTGCCATCGAACGCCTGCGCCTAGAAATGTCCCAAACTGCTGACCACGAAAGCTCGACTCATAGGCGTATTGCTCCCAATCACCACAGAGTTTCCAGTTGATGCGGCTGGCAAATGCAAGGCTCTGGTTACTCGTTGAGTTCCATGAGGAGGGCGCCGTACCAATCTGATTTCCGTAGCAGCCTTGCCAGCGAATGGCTTCGGACTCATAGCCAAGACTGACTCCGGTGGTAAAGCCTGCAGTAAACAGCCACTCCAACATGGAGCACTCGCCCATCTGGGTTTGCGCGGTACTAAAAAGGTGGCTTTCATAGGTGTACGGCGTAAATATGTTGCCTATCTGCGCATACCAACCATCACTGAAGTGCTTCGTGACATTGAGGTAACTGATGGTCGGCGTAGGGTCATCAACCGAGGCAGGATTCACCAAGACCTCCTGAAAGTCAACCGGATCCTGAGCGGCGCCAAACTCCACGCCGACCAACCAAGTCAATGATGGACCGGCAAGATTTCCGGCTGCAAAGAGTTGCGCGCGACGCACCTCGGCACCCCACACCGAGTTGGAGGATGGATCACGTTCAGCGGCGTCGTAGCCCTGATTCCAAACAAAGCGAACCTGCATGAATCCGAACACACGCGCAGTGTGCTCGTTATCAGGAGTGCCTAGATAGAAGCCATGGTCAGGCGCGTAACCGCTCACGAGCGTGTTGTTCGATCCGGCATGCTGGGTGCGTGTTGCCGAATCGGCGAGCACATCGGAGATAAGCGTGCGCACTTCTGTGGCGCGTTGGTCAGTCAGCCATGCTTCACCTTGAGCACGGCG
>JBIKQN010000080.1:0-6576 GCA_044349615.1 Phycisphaerales bacterium | reverse complement strand
GCCGTAGGCAAGCATTTCTGGCGCGTTGAGCCATTTGTCGCGGTCGCAGTCGTTGTGAATCGTTTCCTTGGTCTGGCCCGTGTTGTCACTGTAAAGCGTGTACAGCTTGTCTCGCAGGCGCAAGATGTGCCTTGCATGAATCTCAAGATCCGTTGCCTGTCCCTCAATGACGCCACCAATGAGCGGCTGATGCATCAGGTTCTCGGCGTGCGGCAGCGCGAAGCGGCGACCCTTGGTGCCACTGCAAGCGATCACGCTACCCATGCTTGCAGCCTGACCAATGATGTAGGTAGCCACCGGGCATGGCACGAATCGCATGGTGTCCACAATGCCAAGACCAGCGCTCACGCTGCCGCCTGGACTGTTGACATACATGCTGACCTCCGCCTTCGGATCCTCGTTAGCAAGGAATAGCAGCTGCGCGACCACCAGATTCGCCATGGTGTCCGAAACGCCACCACCCAGGAAGATGATGCGGTCGTTCAGCAGGCGGCTGTAGATGTCGTAGGCGCGCTCTCCGCGACCAGTCTTTTCGATGACGATTGGGATCAGTGTCATGGTGTTTGTGTTCCTATCTCACTGCGCCGGATGCGGCGCCACAGGCATGCGTTCAATGATTCGGTCAATGAGTCCATACTCCAGCATTTCTTGGGCATTGAGCCACAAGTCGCGCTCACAGTCGGCAGCGATCTTCTCCACGGAGTGCCCAGTGGCCTCGGCATAGAGGTTGTTGCAGACATCTTCGATGCGCTGCATCTGCCGCGCAAAGATTTCAAGGTCAGTAGCTTGACCCTCGAAGCCGCCAATGCGGCCTTGGTGCACCAGGTTCTCCGCGTTGCGCAGGGCAAATCGACGACCCTTTGCGCCGCAACATGCAATCACGCTCGCCATGCTGGCGGCCTGGCCAACAATGTAAGTCGACACCGGGCAAGTCACCGAGCGCATGGTGTCAATGATCGCTAGCCCGTCGGAAATTGATCCGCCAGGACTATTGATGTACATACTGATTTCAGCGGTCGGATCTTCATTCCAAAGGAACAGGAGTTGTGCCGTCACCACTTGGGCAAGCGGTCTAGAAATCGGTGCGCCCACAAAGATGACTCGGTCGCGCAGAAGGCGGCTGTAGAGGTCAACTAGCTCCTCGCTCTTGCCGCGCTTGTCAACTACAAGTGGCACCGAGATCCAACGCGGCTCATCGTCGTCGTCGTCTTCACGGCGGGGATCGGTGCCCGGCTCAGCATGGTCTGTAGAAATCGACCAAACATCCACGAGCGATTTCGCACTCGAAGAGATCGGGCTTGCCTCCAAGGGCATGGCAGACATCAAGTTGAGCAACTCCGCTCGCGTCAACGCTTGCCCTTCTCTGGGAAGGTGGCAACTTCGTCAACGAGACCGTAGGTCTTGGCTTCTTCTGCATTGAAGTACTTATCTCGCTCTGCATCCTTTGCCACAGTCTCCACGGTTTGCCCCGTGTGCTTGGCAAGGATCTCGTTGAGCTGGCGCTTCATCTTCAGGATCATCTCGGCCTGGATCTGGATGTCCGAGGTCTGACCATAGACGCCACCATGCGGCTGGTGAATCATCACCTTGGCATGCGGCAGAATGATGCGCTTGCCCTTTTGGCCAACAGCCAAGAGCACCGCGCCGCCGGAATAAGCGCGACCGATGCAATAGGTGCCCACCTCGCTTGAGATAAACTGCATGGTGTCATAAATGGCAAGCGTGTCATCGACCGCCCCGCCGGGGCTGTTGATGTAGAAGTTGATGTCTTGGCCGCGCTTCTGGCTTTCCAGATACAGCATCTGCATCATCACCCGCGCCGCGGAGGCGTGGTTGATTTCGCCGATGAGGAAGACCACACGATTCTCCAAGAGGAGCTCGTCGATCGTCATCTCGCGCGTGCGCTGGTAGGAAGTGCTGGCGAAGGTCTCCGGGCGAATCATGTCACGACCGATACCGGCTGCTGCCAGCGTGTTCGGTGTTGCCATCATTCCGCCATGGATGCCGTTTGGGTAGTGGCCGGTCGGGAGGTTCAGTTGCATGCGATCCTCAATATGGAACCCGCGGGAATCCGCGGAGGACGAGGATCATAGTCCCCATCCGGGGGCTACATCGGCGATCGGGGCGTGCAACTTGCACCTGTCCGGAAAGATCTGGGCGCCAAATGAATGCCAGTGAACCCGCATGCACCAATCCGGGCGGGACTTACGATGCAAGAATGCTCAGAGATGCTCTCGCCGCAGGAATTTCCACTCCATCTTTCGCTGCAGTCACACTGTCGATCGGACTTTCCGCGACATCGCTGGCGTGGTGCCAAGATCCGTCACTGACCCCACCGGACGCACCCGAACCAAAAAAGGCGTCGCCCGCACCCGCCGCGGTGCCGCCCGCGAAACCAACGCCCGTCGCGCAAGTGACTCCGGCGACAGCAACCACGCCGACCACCGCTGACGCGACCGCAGCGACACCCACTGCGCCTGCCACGCCAGCATCAACCGTTGTCCCCACGACCCCTCAATCACCCGATGCCACTGCCCCGCTCCCCGTGGTGACCAAGCGTGGCGATGAACAGCCCGCGCACTCTGCTGGCCTCGGCTATGTCCATCAGTTCAGTGCCAGCATCGGTGACAACGCCAGCATGAGTGCTGATCGCTTTTACGGCAGCTACTCAACGCGCGTCTACAGTTCTGATGACCTCAATGTCACCCTGGCGATGGGCTATGAGTTCGACTGGTACCACTGGAGTGGCGTGTCAGAACTCGGCGTCGCAGATCCGTTTGGAAGCGTGAACCTCTTCGGCTTTCAGGCACGCGGTAGCTTCAAAGTGGCTGACGGATGGACAGCGTCGCTCGGTGGCATCTTTGCCATCGCAGGTGAATCAGATGCCGATGCAGGCGACAGCCTGTACGGCGGTGGCATCGCAAGCATTGCTTGGACCCCAACGGCAAACATGATGCTTGGTGTCGGCGTCCTTGGCGTGACACAGATTGAAAATGACCCGATCATTATTCCAATTCCGGTGCTGCACTGGCACTTTGCCGACGACTGGCTACTTTCGACTATTCGACGGCCGCCGGCCAGTCCGTTCGTTGGTGTTGATGTTGCCTGGGAACCCGAAGGCTCGAAGGCCGATGTCGCCTTTGGAATTGGCTGGCAATTGCGACGATTCCGACTTGGAACCAACAGCGATCCCACCATCAACAATGGTGTGGGCGAGGATCAAAGCTGGGCCGCATTTGTAAGCGTTGGATATGACTTCACGCCTGCATGTCGCGTCGACATGCTCGTTGGAACAACCTTCTACGAGCAATTGCAGGTTCAAGACTCCAACGGCTCCAACAGACGAAGCACAACTGTTGACCCCAATGCACTTCTCGGCGTGTTCCTGACCATCAACTACTGATGACTGCACACGCGCCCGCGCACCAGTGAACGCACCGCTCGCGTTCACACCTCACGGATTTCTCCACGATCGACAAACGCCAAGACTGCGCTCACGGCGTCTGGAGCAATGCCAAACATGGTGGCAAGTGCTTGACGGTATCCATTCATTTGCAATCGATACGGCGCAATCCGGTCATTGAATGCTGCACCCTGTAGGTCACGGGCGCCAGTCTTCCAATCGACCACCTCGGCTCGGACTACTCGACCGTTGCGGATACCTAGTACCACGCGATCCATACGACCATGCTGAATCCGGCCATCAACCTGCACCACAAATGGCATCTCACTTCGCACGGTGAGTGCATCACAACCCCACGGGGCATAACGATCCGGGCGCATACAGGCGCCCAGTGGACCCTGTGCTGCAGCCATGACTAAAGCACGTACGGATGCACCGAGAGTCGAATCAATTGGACGGCCAATCTCGACAGCAACGGCTCGAAGTACCTGCGGCTCCGATGCGGGATCGATGCCACTCGCAGCGAGCCATTCCACATGCTCAAACCATGCATGGGCGAGCGAGCCGCGCGCGCCATCATCTGTTCCGGAGAACTCCGCTTCGAAGGACGGAACGCCACCTGAACCAAGCCGCTCATGGGAACTCGGTGCAGGACCACTGCGTGCGCTCGGGCGAACCACTCGCTCGACTACTGGCGCAACCACCACCGCTGCGGGCGGCAACTGTGTGACTGCAGCACCGCTTTCGCCGCGCACCTCGTCCGCACCGCGCTGCCAGAATCGCTCGTTCACCACCTTTGTGGCTCGCAGCGCCGTATCAAACTCAGGGAACACCAATCGCAAGATTCGAGTTCCAGTCAGCCGCATGGTGTCGGAAGCTGTTGGCGGCGCGCACACCAAGTGCAGTGCCTCACGTGCGCGCGTGACACCAACATAGAAGGACGAAATGTCATCGAAGGTGCGACCCACCTCTGCCTCGCGACGGAAGGCCTCCAGGAGTGGCGAGTATTCCATGATGGGGCTTGCGAGCACTGGGGCAACAGCAATGGGTGGCTTTGTTGGATCAGGTGCCAGTACGGACCAGTTGCCGGCACCAGCATCCACCGTACCCATCACCCGATCAAGGCTGCCGAGTACCACCTCATCGAATTCGAGACCCTTGCTCGCATGGACAGTCATAACGCGGACACGCTCACTCGATGCAGCGCGCACGCCACGCGATTCAACACTGCGCACAAAGTGGCCTGGCCGTGCAATATCGGTGGCATCCGTGTCATGGGCCATGGCGGAAAGCTGGCCCAGACGCTGCAGGTCGCGGGCGGAACAAACCGGTCGCAAGCGTTCGATGGTGTGGTCAATCCAGGCTGGCAAACCATCTGCATGCAATGCGCGACGCACCTGTGCTGAGATGCGGTCTGCCTCATTTCGCTGCGCAGCACCACCGCCATAGGTTTCCATCGCAGCAAATCCAAAGATCGCCGCCACGGGCTCGCGACTCACAATCCAGTGTGAAGCACGGTCATCTGGCTGATCTGCAAGCCGAAGCAGTGCCATGATGGCGGTCACCGCCGGCGAATCAAGCAACTGCGATCGACCCTCATCACTCGAAGCAACGCCCGCGCGCCGAAGTGCTGCAGCACATGCCGTGATCTCGGAGTTTGATCGAACCAGTACCGCAATAGTTGCATCCGGGCGACGAGCGTGCCGGTCCGCAACAATCGCGGCCACCGTTGCGGCAACTGCTTCTGTAGTGGAAGCAGCCGCTCGGATTGCACGGACGCATCCAGGCAGGTCTTGCACCCGGTCTGCCGCTAGGTGTTCGACAAATGTCCATCCGTCCAGCGCACGCAGTAACGGACTGCGGTCCACATTCAGCGGCGCCTGCAAGCCCGCGTCCGTGAAGACGCGGCCGGCATGCGGAAATCCCGTGTCAAGCCCAGTGCCACTCACCAACCGTGAAATGTCACCGAAGACATCATTCACGAAATCAAGGATGACCGGGCTTGATCGAAAGCTCGTATTCAGTGGAACATCTTCCTCCAAACCACTGCGTGAACCGACCTGCGCCAGCAATTCTGGAGTTCCGCCGCGCCACGCATAAATCGATTGCTTTGGGTCGCCGACCACCAAGAAACGCCGACCCCCAGTTGCCATGATTTCATCGATGAGCGGAACAAGCGCCGTCCACTGCGCAGGCGAGGTGTCCTGGAATTCATCCAAGGCAAGGTCCCGGATAGCCCGGTCAAGCCGCTCGCGCATGGCCTCCGTGCCTTCCCCACCAAGGCAATGGGCGCGCGCTACCAATGTCGTGATGTCTTGGAATCCATACGCACCTTCGATACGACGCATCCGAACCAGTGCCGAATCAACGCTGTGCACCAATTCTTCCGTTGCACGCAATCGTGCGCGGATCACATCTTGGATCTCGGCACAGGCATGAGCCACCATCGTGTCAAGTCCTTGCGAAAATCCCGGGGATGCAGCAAAGCCATTAAAGAGACCCGTGTCACGCAACCCAATCACCAACGAATCTTTCAGTAGATCAAACCAATGCCCGTCTTCGACCAGACGAATCACTCGTGGAATCGCCTTCACCCAATTCTTAACCGGGGTGCCTGTCTTCGTTTCCGGCACCGATGCCGTCCGCATGAGATTGATCGCCGCAATACGTGCACTTGCATTTGCTCGCCGCGCCTTTGGAAACAATGGCAACTTGTCCGAAGCCAACATGAGCCATGGCGCGCGTGGGTCTGAACCCAAGGTGCAACGATCCCAAATCGCGAATGCACTGCCAAGCGCACTATCAATTCCGGCTTGAATCTCCACCTTTGGCTGCCCGTCTGCCATCTGTCGAGCCAAGTCCGCTGCGCGCACCGGGTTCGATGCAATCACTGCACCAATGGCGTCCATGCGCATGGCCTGCAACTCCTCGTCTTCGGCGATTCGCCACCCTTCCGGAAGACCAAGTTCTGGAGAAAAAGCCCCGGCAATCTGCATGAAAAATCCGTCGATTGTGGAAATCGACATTCTGTGCAACGCGTCAACAACCTCTCGGAGTACGACTGCATATTCCTCAGCAGTAGCAACACCAACCTGTGATTCATCAGAAAATCGCAGTCGTTCCCCGGTGTCAAAGCTGCCGAGTGCCAAGTGCCTCAGCACGCGCTCCAATAT
>JBIKQN010000078.1:0-6610 GCA_044349615.1 Phycisphaerales bacterium | reverse complement strand
CCGCGATGAATTGATTGACACTGTCAGCCCCGTCCTTCGTCACACTGAGCAACTGACGCATCGCCCCGGGGTGGCTGCCGCCATCCTCCGCAATGACACTGCCCTCCTTCGACAGATCGCTAACGAAGAAATTCGTCGTTCTGGCCAGGTGGATGCGGTGGCGTTCGTGGACGCTGACGGACGACTATTGGCTGTGAATTCAGTTGATACTCACGGCACGCCCTTCCCAGCGTCGCGTATTGCGCTGTTGATGAATCAGGACATCTCGCAGCGCCTTGTGGTGAGTTCGTGCCTCCATTCGGATTCACCGGTACCTGTCCTGGAATTCCAGACTGCATGTGACTTCACTCGGATCTTGTGGAATTCCACCGGGCTCTCGGTCGCTTGCAGCGCGCAGGTGATTGATGAAGCGAGCGGACGCTGCATTGGTCTCGTGACAACGCGCGTTCGATTTGATCGCATTCAGTCACTGATCGAGCGCGAGGAATCACCCGGCATTGATTTAGTCATTGTTGATGGTCAAGGACGGGCTTTAGATGAACATGTGCAACGCGGCGAAGTTGGCGTCACTGTCACAGCCAATGCCATAGCCGGATTGGTGGCTTCGCTTCAAGGCACGGGCGTGCAATGCTCCACCATTTCCGCGTCCGGCCAGATGGCTTGTGCATACCCAATCAGTGAACTGCGAACCGTTAAAGGCGGAAACATATTTATCATCGGCATCGCACACCCGCACCTGGTTGCAGCGGAAATTGGTCATGTAAAGCTAGTAACGGCAGCATCAACCGCCATGATCGTTGGCCTTGCAGGACTTTCGGGCGTGCTCCTGGTGCAGGCTCGCAGTCAGCGCAAGGCTCGTGCTGCGCTAGTGGCTGCACGCAACGATGCCGATGCCGCAAGCCGGTCCAAGACGGAATTCTTGGCAAACATGAGCCATGAAATTCGCACGCCCATGACTTCGATCATTGGATTCGTTGACCTACTTGCAGATCATGGTGATGGGCAACCAAACGCTCCATCCCGCGATGAAGCGGTGGAGACAATCCGGCGCAATGCTCGGCATCTACTTTCGCTCATCAACGATGTGCTTGACCTTTCCAAAATCGAAGCTGGGCATATGCGGATGGATCGCCAACGCATACGAACCCTTGATCTTGTGCAGGATGCACTTCGACTCATGGATGAAAGAGCAAGACAAAAAGGTATTGCACTCCGCTTGGTGATGGATGGGGACGTGCCCGAGTCGATCAGCACAGATCCAACACGGCTTCGCCAGGTGCTTATCAATCTTCTTGGGAATGCAGTCAAGTTCACAGATCAAGGCGCGGTCACTCTTACTATGAGGCGCATTGACAACTCCGAAGACAAACTTGCCTTCGAGATTGCTGACACTGGCATAGGCATGACCCCTGAGCAACTCTCGCGTCTTTACCAGCCATTCGTGCAGGCAGACAGTTCCACAACGCGTCGATATGGCGGAACTGGGCTTGGCCTTGCCATCACCAGACGCTGCATCGACATCATGGGTGGCACCATTTCAGCACGAAGCGCTCCTGGCAGTGGCACCACCTTTGTCTTCACCATTGACACTGGAGACCTTGCTGGAGTTCCTGCCGCACGACTACGAAACAGCGAACAACGAGAGGGCAGCGACGTACTTCACCTTCCATCTGCAGTCCGGCAGCCGTTGTCTGGAGTGCGGGTGCTTCTCGCCGAAGACGGTATTGATAATCAACGTCTCATCCGCTTCCACCTTGAGCGCGCTGGCGCACATGTAGAGATCGTGGATAACGGCGCCAAGGCCATTGAGCGTGTGCAGGATTCTTCACGACTCAGCAGGCATGATGTCATTCTCATGGACATGCAAATGCCCGTCATGGATGGCTATGAAGCAGTCCGACGTCTGACTGCTGCTGGCGAGCGCATGCCCATCATTGCATTAACCGCGCATGCCATGCCAGGTGACCGCGAGAAATGCATTGAGGCTGGCTGCCACGATTACCTCTGCAAGCCTGTTGATGCGCGGGCTCTTATTGCGACCATTCGCCACGCCATTGCTCCCGGAGCAACCCAGTGCAACTTGATGCGACGCCCAGATGGCGTGCCAAGGGACCTCAATGACCGCTTCCCCGATACGCCTACTCCGCACGCAGCCGCCGGTTAAAGCATCCGACCGGTTGACCGAGCAGCTGGACAGTCACTAGCCTGTCAGGCATGACTACACCGAATCGCTTTCGACGCATTGCCATCATCAGTGCGGCTGCCGTGCTCTCACTTGCCGCTATTGGATGGTTTGCTCGTGACATGATTGCCACTTCTGTAGCCCGCACGGTTGCTAGCCGTCTGCTGGGTGTCACTGTAGAGATTGATGCCGTGCACCTTGATGTCTTTGGCTTAGCCGTAGAGGTCAATGGTTTGCGCGTTGCAAATCCAGAAGGTTGGGGAACTCCGTTGCTCTTGAATGCAGGGCGAATCGCCATACGTGTCTCGGGTGAAAGTTCCGGACAGAAACTCATTGTGGATGGCGTGGAACTCAACAAGGTTTCCATTTGGTTCATTCGCAATGGCGATAAGAACAATGTTGCGGATGTGGTGGCCAACCTCTCGAAGTCAAGCAGTGGCGATACAAAGGCCGCTGATCCCAAGTCAACGCCGGGGATGGATCTCTTGATCCGCATGCTGGTTCTGGACGACGTGGACGTCTATTACACAGAGCGTTCCAGCATCGCCGGGGACATTCCGGTAGCGGTCCATCTGAAGCATGTTGAAGTGAAGAACATCGATGGCAAGACCGCTGGCAAGGGACTTGCGGAACAGTTGGTTGCTCAGGTGTTCGAAGCTGTTGTGGTAGCGGTTGTGGCCGAATCTGGAAACAAACTGCCAGCCGCGCTGCGCGACCCAATTGATGGGGCGGTTCGGGCCGGCGGACGGCTCGGATCATCCGCCATCAACATGATGGGCGAAGCAGCAACAAAGGGCGGAAACGCGGTCGGCGGACTGCTGCAGGGTATTGGCGATGCCTTTGGCGGGGGCAAAAAGGACGGCGAGGACAAAAAAGGAAGCAAGAACGGCGGCAAGAACGGCGGCCAATGACGGGCAAGCCCGAGCCTTGCTCCGGGCTTTGGCTCAAGCGATCCGGCAAATCTGGTCGATATCCGAACATCCACCAACCTTCTAGGAGAATGCCATGCGCATGGACTCGCGCTTCACTGTCGGAACTATCTTCGCCACCCTGCTCTGCGGCTGCGACACCCCAACGATGCAGTCGCGGATCACCGAGTCCATCGGCACGCTCTCACGAGTGCAGTCATCACCAAACCCGATTGACTCAGAGATTTTTCGTGAAGCGCGCGGCGTGGCCATTGTTGATGAGACCCAAGCAGGACTAGTGATCAGTGGCGCAGGCGGCAAGGGTCTACTCCTTCGTCGCACTGCTACCGGATGGTCCGCGCCCTGTGCCATCAAGGTGCAAGGCTTCGGCGTTGGTCTCACCATCGGTGGTGAAGGACGCAGTGTTGTCATTGTCTTTGCTACTGATGCAGCCCTTGATCAGTTTGTTGCTGACGGCAGCTACTTCCTAGCGCAGGCGCAGGGCGCATTTGGTGATGCGTACAGCCGCACGAGTGATCCAGTGCAGAAGCGCGACCAAGTACGCGTCTGGGCTGTTGCTGGTGGCGTCTATGGAACCTGCGCTCTTGGAAGCATTGGCTTCAAGATGGATCACGAAGCGAATGTCGCGGCATATGGCGCTGACATTACCGAGTGGGACATCCTGGACGGCAAGGCCACCGCGCCCGCTGGTCTTTCTGCCCTTGCTTCACGCATCGACCGGATCACAAGCCCGGTTGAAGTTGGGCAACCGCCCCGCACGCGTACGGAGGTAACCCCTGCAGAATCAGGCGTTGCTGGCAAGTCCAATGCGTCATCAGTGCAAAGTGACTGACGGACGCCCTAGCCCCGCCCAGTCCATGAATTCAAGCATGGCACGAACAGTGCCTGTGAAGTTGTCACTGAAGGCAACATGACCTGCACCAGGAATCAGCGCCGTACGCGCATCTGGCAATTCCGATGCAAAGACGCTGAGCATGGACGGGTCCGTGACGGCATCCGCCGCCCCGTAGAGAACCAAAGTTGGTGCACCAACTGCACCCATTCGGCCCCGCAGTCCATCGCTTAGAAACGGCTTGATGGCCTCTACAATCAGTAGCGTCTGAGGGCGACGTGCAATCGCCATCTCTACAAACCATCTTCTAAATGGCGCAGGAACAGAAGGCGGATTTGCGAAGACCGATGTCATCACGCGATCAAAGTCCTCACCGCTTGCAATATCAAGTGGATTCGCTCCGTCAGCAACGCGCCGCATGAAGTCATTGACGACTGGCGCCTTTACACCCGCTGGGGAAAGCATGAGTAACCCGTCCACGCGCTCTGGAGTATCGATCGCCATTTCACATGCGATCGCGGCGCCCATTGATGTACCCACAATGGTGGCGTGTGAAACACCCCTTGCGGTCATAAATGACGCAACGGAGTTTGCATAGAAAACGCCATCGTGATGCTCACCGGCATGAAACGCGTGTTCGCCAAATCCTGGTAGATCCGGCGCAATGATGTGCCAACCGCGGTTCGCAAAGGGAACCGAGAGTTCCATCATGGCATCCTTACTAGCGCCGAATCCATGCAGAAAAAGTAGCACTGGCCCATCCATAGGACCCGCTTCTAAGAATGGCCACACATGTCCATCGACAGTGATATCTCTGGATGCAATGCCAAGCCGCATGTAGGCGGCTTGACGTAAGGGAATGACAAGAACCCGCGGATCAATCCACCAACCGTAGGCAGCACATGCCAAACCCAACGCAGCAACGCCAGCTCCAAACACAAGCGCACGACGGATCCACTTACGAATAGAAACTGCCATTGAAACTTACGGCGCCTCGCTACGAATCGATCCTGCGGCGGCACGATTGAGTGGTGGTGACACAGACGACTCCTGTAGCGCACTGACGGTCGTCAGCAACTTCTGTGCAACCGCACGTTCAGGTTCGCGCGCGACGGCCTGCTCAAACATCGCTAACGACTCGTCCAAGTGTCCCGCGTTGTGCGCGCTAGCACCAAGGAACATGTAGCCATCAGCCATTTCCGGATGCCGACGAACCAAATCTTCCCCACACTCACGCAGCCGTCCCCAGTCACCAATCCGCCAAGCTGCGTGACCCAACAGGAGCATGGTTCGGCCATGCGGATCATTGTCATCACGAATTGCTAACAGGATGTCTCTTGCTTCCTGTGGGCGGCTCACCAAGATCAAGTTGCGTGCTTTCAGTCGAACCAAGTCAGGGCGCCCAACACGGGACGCTAATACCGGATCCTCAAGGGCAGCAATCGAACCGTTCCAGTCGCCCTTTGAGTAGCGCGCGAACGCCAATTCCTCAATCAATTCCGGCGACGCAGTTTCGCGCATGGAAACTCGCTCTAGCAGCTCCGCGCACTGGTCGTGGTCACCACGCATCTTGGCAACATCCGCGCGCAGGCGATCAATCACAGGGCTAAACTCAAACTTTTTCTCTACGGCCACTAGACGCGCCTCAGCTTCATCACTGCGCCCCATCAGCGTGAGCATCTCTACCTCTGCTGCAACAAAGTGAATCTTGGTGGGCTCTAACTCAGCCGCCTTGGCATAAGACTGAAGTGCTTTGTCATTTTCATGCCAACGCTGATAGACGATACCTAGGAAGTAATACGGCTCAGGCTTCTTCGGGTCAAGATCGACCGCTGCCTGAAACGCATCTCGGGATTCATCAATACGCGTCATCTCATGGAGAATGCGTCCACGCAACAACTGATAGGACGACTCCTTCGGAAAACGAGCGATAGCGCGGTCAATATGCCCAAGCGCCGGCTCAAACTGCCCCGACTGGAAAGACTGCCGTGCCTGGTCATAGGCAATTTGCGCTCCGGCACGGTCATACCTGCCACGCGCTTCGTTACGAACCTGCTGCGAACGCGGTGCGCCGCAGCCTGCGACAAACAGCGTGGCGGTTGCTAGCGAACCAGCAAGAATGCAACTAATAACTGGACGGCTCATTGATTCGGTTCCTGAGTTGGGCGCGAAGGCTTCTCAATACCAGGTCCACGCGACAATGGTGGCGCATCAAGATCAGGTAGTGGAAGTGGGTCAAACGGCGAATAGTCATCGTCTACTGTTGGCGGAACATCCTTCTTCAAGTCCTCTGGCTTGGGCGGTGTGACCCAACCCTTGGAATACTTGAAGGTGTCAGACAGTGGTACCCCGTTGAATGGCTGCCGCTGCGTTGGATCAAGCAGCTCAATCGCATCAAGTTCTGTTCGGTACTGATCCTTGTGATCGGTGCGAATCGCTTCACGTAAAGCAATCATGGATGGTGCATTCTTCTGTGTTCGCAGTGCTTGGTCCACGTAGTAAAGCGCCGTTGATCGATCGCCTTCCTTCCAAGCCTCAAGTGCTTGCAACTGGTAATTGCCTGAAAGATGGGACTCTGAGAATGGCAACAAGCCGGCGCGAGCACCCACACGTGCTGCCTCCGATGTTCGAAGCGCCATATCACCAGCCTTGTAATCCTGCGCGTCT
>JBIKQN010000077.1:0-6626 GCA_044349615.1 Phycisphaerales bacterium | reverse complement strand
TGGCGAGTTGCTCTGCGCGGCGGTGGCTGATGCGAACATCGAGAAGCAATTGCATCGAACGATCGCGAAGGTCGGCGAGGACATTGAGCGCTTGAGTTTCAATACGGCGATTGCGGCGATGATCGAGTTGGTGAATGCATCGACGCGCCCGAGTGACATGACGGACGCCTCGAAGGGCGGCATGACGCGTGACCAATTGGTGCGATTTGCGTGTGTGTTGTGGCCGTTTGCGCCACACATTGCGGACGAAATGGGAGAGCGCCTCGGCGTAGTGGGCGGGCTGCATGGCATGCAGTGGCCGTCGTTTGACCCGGCGATGTTGGTGGACAGCGAGGTGGAGATGGCGGTGCAGGTGCAGGGCAAGGTGCGGGCGAGGATTACGGTCCCGCGTGATGCGAGCGTGGCGGAGATCGAAGCGCTAGCGCTTGGGCATCCACAGGTCGTGGTGCACCTCGGCGAGAAGCCCCCCAAAAAAGTAGTTGTAGTCCCCGGCCGAATGGTCAACATAGTCCTCCCATAAATAGGTGCCGTCCACCCCTGTCCCTATTTTCCGTGTGAAGGCCAGAGATATCCCAAGCGGCGAACCAAACGTGCCAAATGTCACGAAATACCGCTGTCTCTAGACGGAACTTCCGCGCGGCATAGATGCTGTGGCGATGGCAAGGCCAACTCGATCCGTCATACCGGGCATCCCGTACCACATCGTCCAGCGTGCAGCCCACAAGGGCTTCATCCTTGATTGCAACGACGATCTGGCTGTCTTCATGTCCATGCTCCTGGAATGGCAAGAGGAGACCAACATGCAAATCGGCGGGTTCGTGCTGATGGGAAATCACTTCCACCTAGCAGGTATCTCGCCGACCGAAGGCGCATTGCCGAAGTTCATGGGAAATGTCTGTTCCGAGTTCTCGCGATTCCGAAACTCGAAACTTGGGCAGCGCGGACCGAATTGGCAGGGGCGTTACTTCGCTGCGCCCATGGACATGGACTACACGCTGTCTGCTATTCGATACATCGAGCGAAACCCTGTCGCCGCCGGAATGGTCCCTGATGCATGGCAGTGGAAGTGGTCGAGCGCAGCGTTCCATGCAGGGCTCGGTCCAAAGCCCGAACTCCTCAACATCAATCTTGTCTCGCCGCCAATGTCGCCAAGTCAGTGGAAACAGGGGCTCTTGAGCGAATCAACGCCGGAGTTCCGAAGTCGATTGCGCGAGGCAACCTGCCTCGGGCGACCACTTGGATCAAAGGAATGGACCGCTCGAATCGAATCCGAACTCGGACTTAGCCCACTACGCAAGAGGGGCCGACCAAGAAAATAGGGACAGGGGTGGACGGCACCTATTTATTTTTGTCGGAGATGTACTTTAGGGCTTCGCCGACGACGTAGAAGCTGCCTGTGACGCAGATCAGGTCCTCGCGGCTCACACCGCGGATAGCCATGTCGATCGCCTCTGGCACCGTCCGTGCAATTTGGCTCATCTTGCCCGAACGCTCCTGGAAGAGCTTCTGCAAATCCTCCGGGCTCGCCGCCCGCGGTGTCGATGATGCCCGCGTGAAGATCACCTTGTCCGCGCCAAGATTCACCTTGTCGATCATCTCGCCAATGTCCTTGTCCGCACAGCAACCAAATACACACACCATGCTGTCATACGGAACATGCGCGCCCACGCAACGCATCAGCGCGTTCACCGCCGCTGGGTTGTGTGCACCATCGCAGAGAACACGGGGGCGATGCGAAACAACTTCCATTCGCCCTGGAATCTTTGTAGCAGCAAGACCTGCAGTCAATTTGTCCTCAGACAACTCAAATCCAAAGTTCTTCAGGACATCAACCGCCGCTAGCGCAAGGCCACAGTTGCTCGCCTGATGCTCGCCTTGCAGCGGAACAGGAACGTGCTCGAGACGACTGTTCTTGGTGTACATGCAAACACGCGTGTGCGGCCCAAGATCTGGAGTGACACAGAAGCGACTGGAGAACTCAATGTCCTTGTTGACAATTCGAAGTTCCGCGCCAACCGATTGCGCCACTTCACGCATGACCGCGTCAACCTCGGGGTCCTGCTCGAAGAACAGTGCTGGCACGCCCTTCTTGAAGATGCCCGCCTTCTCGCGCGCAATCAGTGCCTTGGTACCACCCAGCAACTTGGTGTGATCCAGATCGATTGATGTCACGATGCTCACAAGTGGCGTGATGATGTTGGTTGAATCAAGGCGACCACCAAGGCCAACCTCTATCACCGCGATATCAACTGCCTGCTGGGCAAAGTGCGCGAATGCCACCGCGGTCATCAACTCAAAGAATGTCGCCTGCTCGCCAAGCTTCTCTGCGGCCTTCGCCACAGCACGAACCGTATCAACAAATTCTGCCTTCTCAATCAACTGCCCGTCAATCTGCACGCGCTCGCGCATGTCAATCAGATGCGGGCTGGTGTACACGCCCACGGCGTAGCCAGAGGCACGCAGCATTGACGAAATCATCGCCACGGTGCTGCCCTTGCCATTCGTTCCAGCAACATGGACGGTCTTGATCTTCTGATGCGGGTTGCCAAGCAACGCCATCAACTTGTGCATCCGATCAAGCTTGAAGGTCTCTTCGCCATATTTCGCCGGCCGCAGCCGCTCGAAGTCAGGACGAGCCATCAAGTACCGCGTGGCCATCAAGATGTTGGTGATTTCGTTTGGCTTCGGGCACTCGAATGTTGTGGATGGCTTCGGCTCAACTGCTGCAGATGCCTTTGGTGCACTGACAACGGACGTCCGAGGAGCGACCGCCGATGCGCTCGTTGGTTTAGCAGCAGATCCCTTGGAACTGTTTGTCTTCGATGCTGCCGAAGCCGCCGAAGTCACCACTGACGCTGCCGTCGCGACCGTCTTTGCAACAGGCGCAGCCTTTACAACGACCGGAGTCTTTGCAACAGGCGCAGTCTTGATAGTCACCGAAGCCTTGGCAGTAACCGCTGGCTTCGCTGCAGTTTTCACTGGAGCAGGGGTCTTTGCTTTGGACGAAGGCTTTACTGTTACCTTCGCTACAACTTTCGATCTGCCGTTGCCGCTTGTCTTGGCGGTGGCGCTCTTTACGGGTGCGAGGCGGGAAACCGTCTTGGAGCCAGCGCGCGAAGCGCTAGCGGAGGTCACCTTTGGCATAGCACAGCAGTCTACCGAAATAGCGCATAAAACGCGAATTGACGAATGCTATTCATTGCACCAGAGGCACTTACGTCATCGCCACTCGTGCCTCGGATAGCGCCGTTTCAGTTCCTTCTTCACCTCTGGATACAGCCGCTCCCAGAATCCCGGAAGGTCTTCGGTCACTTGAACGGGCCGTCGATTCGGTCCAAGCAATTCAAGCACCACCTTCACGCGACCACCTGCAACTGTTGGATGACCAACGAAGTCATAGAAGTCCTGAATCTTTCCGCGACCGCGCGGCGGCTTGCCCTCGGCATATTCAACTTTCATCTTCCAACCACCCGCAAGCGCAATCGCTGCTGGCGCCGCTCGCTCAACAAACTGCTGTTCGTCCCATGAGAGCGCGCCGCGCATGATGTCGAGCACTGGCCGATTATCTAAGTCGGAAGAACGCGCACAACCCTGCGCAATTTCTGCGGCAAGCACGCCCAAATCATCGGCGTCATAGGTAATCAGACCGCGCTCCGGGAACCACGCTGCAACGCATCGAACCCGTGCAATCCATTGATCAACTGTCTCGTCCCAACTGGTTGGTCGCACATCTCCGCTTGCAACACGCGTTGCCAACTCTTCGTGTGCAGCCGCCTTTGCCTCGCGCCCACGCAATGGGCGAACAACCTGCGCAAACACGATGCCATCGAATACCCGTTCCTCAAACTCCGCGGCCGCGCCGAGTTCATCGCTGAATCGAACCTCTGTCTGCGTAGAGACTCGATCAGGCATGGCATGTTCCACCCAATCAACATCGAGTGGTGTGACCATTCCCAGCGACTGATGTAACTGGTCGCCACGGCCGCCCTCGCGTACTTCAAGTGCCAACATGAAGCCTGAACCACGCTGAATACTGGTTGGATCGATGCTGACTTTCCGTCGCCCCGGCATAGCGCAGTGCGGTCGCTGTGCATCCATTCTCCAGCCAACATGATCCGCAAATCCAGCGAGCAACGCCCGTGAAACCCGCGCAAACGAGTCGCCCTCGAATGCTGCAACTGACTCATTACGCTCGACATTTCCACGCTCATCATCGCTGCCAGATGCCGCACGCACCAACTCGCGCGCGGCGGCTGAAACCTCGCGGCACGCTGAGAGCGATGCCTCAACACCCTCATGCCGCGCATTTCGAAATCCGCTTGCCTCAACACGCAACAGCAGTTCCTCGCGCGCACCAATATCGCTCGGCGGCTCGCCATCAGGTGTGAGTCGCACCAATTGCGCTGGTCCGCCCACCTGCACAACATCACGATCCGCAACAATGGCACACCACCGGGCCGCACGCTCAAGTACGCCTAGCGATGCCGCCTCCACCAAGACGCGCCCAAGACGCGGGTGCACCGGAATCCGTGCAAGCCGTTTCCCAAGTGTGGTCAACATCCCACCGGAATCAATCGCGCCAATTGCATCAAGCGTTCCGCGGGCGCGCAACACTGCATCGTCAGCAGGTGGATCAAGCCACGGGAACTTCTCAAATGGACCGAAGCCCATCGACAGCACCATCAACATCGACTCCGCAAGATCAATACGCCGCACCTCGGGCGTTTCTGCCGCTGGTCGCTGCGCTTGCTCCCACTCCGTCCACAGGCGTACGCATGCACCCGGTGCCGTGCGTCCCGCGCGTCCGGAACGCTGATCGGCACTCGCACGACTAATCGCTTCGGTGCGCAATGCATTCAAGCCACGGCGCGGATCAACACGAAACACGCGGGCTAAACCCGAATCAACCACCATGCGAACACCTGGGATGGTGATTGAGGTCTCCGCAACATTTGTGGCAACGATCACCTTACGGCGACCACGCCCTGCCGGCGCAACGGCTGCATCCTGGCGATCAGCGGGCATCGATCCATGAAGCGGCACCACATCAAATGCGCCACCGCCAGGAATGACTCGAAGCTCCGCGCGCACTGCATCCACCGTGCGATCAATCTCAAATGCACCAGGCATGAACACCAGCGCATCGCCTTCATGTCCTTCATCAACGAGTCGCCGAACAGCACGAGCGGCTCGATCCCAAACCGGCGAACCTTCTGCACCCGGCTCATAGCGAATACTCACCGGATAGGCACGACCTTCAGCAGTGATCACTGGCGCGGTGAGATAGGCCGCCGCCTGCCCGGCATCCATCGTTGCACTCATGGCCGCCACCATCAACGCCGGACGCTTCTCCCGCGCCGCACGCACAACACCAAGTGCAAGATCAGCAAAAACACTGCGCTCATGGAATTCGTCAAGCAACACGCAACCGATTCCGCCAAGTAACGGATCACGCTGTGCTTGCCGCAGGAACACCCCCTCGGTCACAAACCGAATGCGCGTACGAGGCCCCACCATCCGCTCGAAGCGGGTTTGGAATCCAACATCCTCACCGAGCGCAACGCCCATTTCTTCGGCAACGCGTCGTGCCGTCATACGCGCGGCAAGTCGGCGCGGCTCAAGCACCACAATCTGTCCATCAACAAGACCGGAACGCGCAAGAATCTGCGGCACCTGCGTCGTCTTGCCGCTACCAGTGGCCGCCGTGAGCACCATCGCGCGGGACGTTCGCATGCATTCGGCGATCTGTGCAGCGGCGCGCAATACCGGCAATGCCGCAGTCGCATCATCGTCACCACGAACACCGAAGCGATCACCCACACGGCCATCATGCGCCTTGCCCGCGCCCGCCCCCCCGCGCCGCGGCGGCACATCACCCGTTGCGTTCGTATGCGCGTCCGTCACTGCCCGGTCAGCATGCGCGTGCGCACCGCGTCCATGAATCGTGAAATCTGCGCCTGCTCCTTCGGGCTTGAGGCTGGCTCCACTTCCTTCTCCCAGAATCCAAGGAATCGATCCGCTCCCTTCTCGCTCAAACTCTTGCCCTTCATGCGCTCGCGCTGACGCTCCTCGCCACGCTTCGCTTCCGCGCGCGCGTTCGTGAGGATGTCCTTATCCGTGCTTTCCGAATCCTTCCCCGTGGCAGTCGTCTCCGCAAAGCGGAACCAATCCGCAACCCACTTGTCAATGAATGCACCGCGTTCACTCGCTGGCAGGTTTACGTAGACGCCCGCACCTTCAATCAGTATGTCCTTGGCAAGGATGCGGACATTCTGCGTCATTTGCTCGCGCACCTTGCCGGTCACTCCCGCCAAGAATGCCGAAGCCACCACGCTGTCCTGTTGATTCATACCGCGGAAACGCCCAATGAACTGCTGGACATACTTGACGCGCTCATCAACCGAAAGAAGGTTGAAATCATCGGTCGTGAAGTAACCGAGCACATTGTCCACCGGCGAATCAAAGATCGAAGGCGGTGCTTTCCAACGAACCGCAAACCACCACCAAGAACCGCTCACCACTAGCGCCACCGCCAGCGCCGCGGCGATAGACGCAACAATCTGCGAGCGATACTCCTCCCAGAGTTCACCAATATCCATATCGCGGGATCGAATCGATTCCATCAG
>JBIKQN010000076.1:0-6753 GCA_044349615.1 Phycisphaerales bacterium | reverse complement strand
AGGTGGCATTGGCGCCATGGCCATGGGAATCGCCGGTCACTTCACATCTGAGCCGAGTGAACTGGGCGAGATGACAACGCGCGACGCCTCGCTCCGATTCAAGACCAATCCACGAACCGTCAGCACCACAGGAGTGGCTGTCACCCCCTACGCCGGTCCAGTTGCCATTCTGGTTGACGAATCAACCGCTAGTACAAGTGAGATCTTTGCTGGTGGAATGCAATTTCTCAAACGCGCCAAGATCTTCGGCACTCGGACTGCCGGAGCCGCGCTTCCAGCAGTCACCATGCCACTTCCGAACGGCGACGTCTTTCTGCATGCCATTGCCGACTATCGATTGCCTAATGGCACTGCCCTTGAAGCAACTGGAGTCATCCCGGACAACGCACGCCCGTATACGCGCACCGACTACGCCCAGTTAGGCGATCCGGCCATGGCAGAAGCCGTCCGGTGGATTGCTGCGCAACCAACTCACTCACCCTAAACACTCAACCCCATCACATGCATTTCCGCATTCATTCCGCAAAGGCACACATGACACACCTAACACACCGCACCATCTTCTCATTCCTTCCAGCCGCCCTCGCCTGCACAACCATCGCCTACGCCCAAGTTGCGAAGGACGCTCCGGCATTGACGCCGCCTGCTGCTCCAACTGCGCCAGCGCCCGAGCCAAACGCACTTCCAAAGTTCAATCCCGTTGCCTTTGAAGGCGCAAAGCCATCAGCACAGGAAGTGCTTGCCCGCCACATCGCTGCCACTGGCGGTGAAAAGGCGTGGGACTCCAAGACCATGATCAGTTCCAAGGGAGCCATTGAAATTCCTGCAGCCGGTCTCAAGGGTTCCATGGAAATGCAGGCGATGGTTCCTGACAACATTGCCATGGTGATGGACCTTCCGGGAATGGGTCAATCACGCACTGGTTTCAACGGAACAACTGGTTGGTCAATCGACCCCATGCGCGGACCAGCCCTGATGGATCCCAAGCAGGTTGCAGACCTCAAGCGCGATGGCAATTTCCGCCGCGACCTTGAACTGATGCGTAACGCAACTAACGCTGAAGTGATTGGATTGGTTGAATTCGAAACCCGCCCGTGCTGGCAAGTCAAGATCACAGCATCGGTACCGGACTCGACCCCGACCAACAATTTCTACGACAAGGAAACTGGCCTGATGGCGGGCATGACCATGATGGCAGCAACGCCCATGGGCAGCATTCCCGTAACCCTGCTCACTGCCGAATACAAGGATTTCGGTGACGTCAAATTGCCAGCCCGCACAACCACGAAGGTCATGGGACAGATGCAGGTGATGACCATTGATTCGGTTTCGTGGGAAGGCGTGCTTGCGAAGGCCTTTGACCTCCCGCCAGAAATCGCTGCCATGAAGAATCCCGCGGCCGCGCCAACTGCGCCTGCCGCACCCGCTGCGCCCGCCGCGCCTGCGGCACCAGCCGTACCCGCCGCTAAATAACAGCTGCGTTTCCCTTCATGACAACTTCCGCTGTCCGTCTCCGCGCCGTCTGGAAGCGCTTCGGCAAGACCGAGGCCGTTCGTGGCATTGATCTTGATGTCCCAGACGGCTCCCTCACAGGATTCATCGGCCCAAACGGCGCTGGCAAGAGCACCACTATCCGAATGATCATGTCGATCATTCATCCGGATGAGGGCTCTGTGGAAGTGCTCGGCACTGATGCAATTGCTGCCAAGGACCGCATCGGATACCTCCCCGAGGAGCGCGGTCTTTATCGTCGTATGCGGGTCATGGAGTTTCTCAAGTTCATGGCCACGCTCAAGGGACTTCCGGCTGCTGGATTGGATGCGCGCGTCAATGCATGGCTTGAACGCGTGCAACTCACTGACGCGGCCAAGAAGCGCTGCCAAGAACTTTCCAAGGGACAGCAGCAGAAGATCCAATTTATATCCAGCGTGATCCACGATCCAGAACTGATCATCCTGGATGAGCCATTCAGTGGGCTTGATCCGGTCAATGCACGGCTCATCAATCGCCTCATTCGCGATCTGCATGAAGCTGGTCGCACCATCATCTTCTCCACACACGTCATGCACCAAGCAGAGCAACTCTGCGACCGCATCGTGCTGATCAATCATGGGAAGAAGATCCTCGATGCATCCATGCCCGAGATTCACGCACGATTTGATCCGCGAACCGTTCAGGTGGAACCATCCTCACATGACCCATCCGAAGCCGCCAAGTTGGGCGCGCTTCCTGGTGTTTCCAATGTGCAATGGAATGCCGAGCGCCACGCTGCTGAACTGACCGTGGCACGCGATGCCGATCCTCAAGATGTCATGCGCGCAGCGATCGCACTGATACCCGTACGCACGGTCGAGCTGCGAAAGACAACGCTTGAAGATGTATTTGTGGAGCTCGTCGGCGAGGCAATGCCCCCAAGTGAGGAATCTGGCAATGGCTGATCGCACGCACGCAAGCCCAACCCGCAGGATCTTGACGATCGCATCCCGCGAGTTCCGTCACACCGTCATCACTAAGGGATTCATCTTCGGGGCACTCGTGATGCCGGTAGTCATGGCTGTGGCGATTGCAGCCATCGGCCTTCTGGTGGGTATGCAAATGACCCCGGTTGCAGGCACCCTCATGGTGATTGACGAAAGTGGAACTGTTGCCGCGTTCGCAGCCGAGGAACTCACCCCAGAGCAGGTTGCAAAGGACATGCAGGATGCACTGAAGCGCAACTCCACACTCAGTGCGTGGGGTGGCAAGGATGCGGCAGATCAAGCAACGGCAACGCTCCCATCGATTGAGGTGAAGGTAGAGACCGTTGCGGATTCAAGCCGGATAGATGAGCTGCGCGCCAAGGTGCAGGACGGATCTCTGCTGGGATTGGCCATCGTCACGCCCGAACTACTGAATGCAGATCCAAAGGACGCGGAAGGCAATGATCTCAAGTACACGATGATCGTTCCAAGCCGCAGCCCGCCGCGCCTCACCGGGATCTTGGAAAAGTCTGTCGCCAAGGCCATTGTCAAGGCTCGTGTGAAGCGCGCTGGCACTGACTACACCTCATTGAAATCGCTTCTCACATTGCCAGAAACATCCGTCAGACGCATGTCAAACGAAGGCGCGGAGGCAGAAGAGAATGCCATCGCGAAGACGCTCCTTCCAATGGGGTTCATGATGCTTCTTTGGATCGCCACCTTCACTAGTGGTCAGTACCTGCTCACAACCACCATTGAAGAGAAGTCCAGCAAGGTCATGGAAGTTCTGCTGAGTGCAGTCAGCCCCATGGAACTCTTGTGCGGCAAGATCGTGGGTTACGCATTGGTATCCATCCTCATGCTGGCCATGTACGGCGGCCTCGGCATCGCGGCGCTCACGGCTGCTGCCATGGGTGATCTTGTTTCGCCGGGAATGCTTGTCCTGATGCTCGTGTACTTCGTGATGGCCTATGCCTTCGTATCAACCATGATGGCGAGTGTTGGCAGTGCGGTCAACGACCTCCGCGAAGCACAGAGCTTGGTGACGCCCGCGATGTTGCTGCTGATGCTGCCCATCATGCTGTGGCTACCCATTAGCGAACAGCCAAATGGTTGGGTTGCCACGATTTCAAGTTTCATTCCACCGGCAATTCCATTCGTCATGGTGCTCCGCGTCACCGCCAGCAATGAGCCGATCGATACCTGGCAAGTGGCACTCAGTATGGTCTGGGGATTCGCCTGGGTTGGGGTGTTCATTTGGGCTGGTGCAAAGATCTTCCGCGTTGGCGTCTTGATGCAAGGCAAGCCACCCACACCACGCGAACTGCTCAAATGGATTCGCATTGCCTAAGTCCCGCTACTGGGCGGCTACAGTGTCTGCGTGAGCAGCGTTCTCATACTTCTGGTTTCAAGCATTGTGCTCGTGGTGGCATTCGGCGCACTCGGCATTGGAGCAGTGTGGTGGGCGCTCTTTGGCGACAAGGCCCGCGCGCGCCGCTGCCCGCGGTGTTGGCATGACCTCTCCGGGACGCCGGGGATGACCTGTGGCGAATGCGGACATGTGGCACGCAGTGAAAGTGAACTGTGGCGCACGCGCCGTCGCTGGGGCGTGGCAGCCACCGCGCTCATGAGCATTCTGGCAATCACTGCATGGGCACGCCTTGAAGTGATCAATGCGTCATGGGTCGGCTTTGTCCCAAACGCCGTCCTTGTACATCTTCCGCGCTTGCTTCCCAATGGAGAACTACCCAACTGGGCGCAGAACGAACTCAACAACCGGATTGTCAACGGTGAACTTGATGGCAGCCAGATGTTGGCTCTGATTGATGTCCTTGATCCACACGGACCAGCTCTTGGAAGCCCTGATGACCCGCGCGTACTCACACTCGCACGAGCAACATTCTCACTACCCGGTGAGTTCGTTGTCATACCCAACGAACCCGTCGCCATGTCCGACGCGCGCCGAACCGCACGCACCGCATTTGAATCCGAGCGCGCACGCCGGCTTTCACTCTTCGCTCCGTGGATTGAAGTGATTGTGCCCCAAGATTGGCCTGCAGACACGTCGCCGGTTGCAAGCGTGCGCGGCACGGTCTGGGGCAGCGATACCGAATGGCGCGTTCGTGTGAATGATGAGTATTCCAATTGGCTTGTGGGAGACGGCATGTCCGCACTCCGCCGACAGCCAGCGTTCGGCGCGCTGCAATTGCCGGCGCCCGACGCGGACGGCAACATGCAGGCAACGCTTGAGTATGAGATTCGACGTCGCAACGATGATGCCGCCGAATGGAGCCCATGGATTGCCCAGCCACCAATCACAATCAATGCCATCGTTCGTCCGCTTGACGTGGCGCTGGTACAGCCAGCCGATGATCTTGACCTCACGCAAGCGGCTCGTGGCGCATTCGACTTTTCGGTGTCCATTTGGACTGATGATGATCGCCCAGCTGGTATCCGGTTCAACACCCGCTCCTTTGCTGGCGGGGACTACGCCGACATGTTGATCGGCGTGGTGCTGGAGTTGCGCGAGGATGGTGTGGTTCGCCGCCGCTCTCATCTGTGGTGGCCGGGTTCGAGCATCGCCCGAACTGGGTGGGAGATTGACTTTGAAGATCTTGAAGCACTTCGACGCCTGCGTGCCAAGGCCGCTCATTTTGACACCATGCCACCCCACCCTGATGGCGGGCACACGGTGGCAGGCTGGACGATCGCGGTTCGCGGCGATCCGCTGATCGCCCTCCGTGCAGCTCAACCTGGCGCGCTGAGTGCCGGGGCAATGGACATGTCCGCACCCGCTACCGAGCAGTTCCGCGCTGGGTTCCGCGCTTGGAGCGGGCAGTTTGACATGCCGCTCCGAGTCAGCGAACGCCCAGAATCCGCTCCAAAGCGGGTGTTTCGTAGCGAACCCCGGGCTAGCCGACCCGTCAGCCCGAATAATCCGTAGAGATTCCCGTGAAAGTCTGATTCAACTTGGTCACGCTCTACGCCTCAAAGGGTGGAGAGCGGTTTAAGGATCATTTGGACTCAACCCACCTAGTGAGGTTTGTCACATGGATCTTGAACTTTCCCCCTGCTACTCCACAAACACCCTTGAACAGACAGCCCAGCTGACGGTCGCACGACCATCGCTCCAGGCGCATGCAAACTTCGAGCATGCCGTGGCACGCCACGGGTGCGCGGAGCATGAATGGCTCCAGCCTGAAGTTGGTTCTGGAAATGCATTCAATCGCCCAAGTGCGCGCATGTTGGTCCGTGCGGATCGCTGCGCGGCTTCCACCGATGACCAAACAATCGAATTGGAACTTGTGATCCGAAGCGGATCCGAACCGACCATCGCCGACATTCTCTATCGGCTGCCAGCAGGCAGTTCTCTCTCCGCAGAGGATGTCTGGAACTGGCCAATCATCGATGCGATTGCAGATGACACCGAACGTCGCGTGCGCGTTGAACTCCCCGCCGGACGAACAACGATCACTTGCCGACTTGGACAGAGCGGCCGACTGAGCATTCGTCTGGTGAACCCGACGACTTGAGTGCTTCAACTAGCTCGCGCATGGCATCCGCCATCTCTGCTGCCGAGTCGAATCGGTGTTCCGGGGACTTCGCCAAGGCGCGCTCGAAGAATCCGACTGCCACATGCCCGGCCTCCACGACACCGGTGGAATCAAGCGGCATCGCTGGCTCAGCAATGATCGTTCGAAGATTCTCTGCCGATGTCTGGTCATCCATGTCGTATGGCAACCGACCGGCGAGCAGTTCGTATGCAACCACCGCAAGCTGATAGAGGTCAGATCGGTGATCTGCATGGCGCGCATTGCCCGAGGCCTGCTCGGGGCTCAAGTAACTGAGCGTGCCGATGATTTGACCAGTGATCGTGTGCTCCTGGCGCGTCTTCATCTCTCCATCAAGGACACGCGCTGCACCAAAGTCAATCAGTCGAGCGCCACGCTCGCGATCAACCAGAATGTTTCCTGGCTTGAGATCACGATGAATGATGCCATGCCCATGCGCAACACCGAGCGCTTCTGCGATGGAAACCAGCAACTCAATTCGCTGATGCGCGGGCACATGCTGTTCCCGGCAATAGGTGCGAATGTCCTGGCCATCGATGAAATCCATGATGAGATAATTACAGCCAGTATCAAGCGTGCCCGCCGCACGGAGTGCTACGAGAGCAGGATGACGAAGCCGCGAAAGCAGGCGCCATTCACGGCGAAAGCGTGCTGCACCGACACGGCCAACACTCTCGCTATGCACCAACTTCACAGCCACTAACTCACCGGATTGCGTCTCG
>JBIKQN010000074.1:0-6761 GCA_044349615.1 Phycisphaerales bacterium | reverse complement strand
TTGGTGCCATTTCAGAAATCAACAGCGCGCCAAGCGGGTGTGCTGTATGCGCAATCGCAACAACCGCGTTGCCTGTGCACAGTGGTGGCAATACCAAAGAGAGGAACCCAAGCAGCGAGTGCTGATTCGCCACTCCTTGAGTAGCAACACACACGCCACTTGCTTCTGGCATGCTGAAATTGTGATACGGCCCAGCTACAGGATTTCGCGAGCCAAGGACCATCGGAAATTTATCGCACCAACCAGCCCAACTCACTGTTCGGTCAATGGCCGCACTGACCTCCGCATCGGCCTTCTTACGCGAAACTCCCGAAGTACTACGAATACCCTCCAACAACTCTGCGCGGCGTCCCTCAAGCATCTCTGCAAGCCGATAGATGATCTGGCTTCGCAAGTACGCCGTGCTGCCGCTCCATCCAGGAAAGGCTCCGCGTGCAGCCTCGATTGCCTCGCGGAGATCTTTGCGACTGGCGTGTGAAAGATGCGCAAGGAGCGCACCCTTGCTGTCATTCAGTGGAAGGGTTCGACCACTTTCCGAGCGTGGAAAACTGCCTTTTATGAAGAGTTTCCAGGTCTTAAGTACGGCTAGACGGTCTTGATCATTCATCGATTTAATCCTGTTTGCAAATCACCAGTGACACAGATGTCGCCACACATCACTCTGACAGGTAGGACGCCAATCCCTGCATTCCACCCTCGCGCCCAAATCCACTTTCCTTAAATCCGCCAAATGGACTTGTGGCATCGAACTGGTTGTATGTGTTGCACCAAATGACGCCCGCCTGCAGGCGCCGCGCAACATCAAAGATCTTGCTTCCCTTTTCGGTCCAGATACCCGCTGCTAGTCCATAGGGCGAGTTGTTTGCCCTGCTGATTGCTTCTTCTGGTGTGCGGAAACTCATGACAGCAAGTACTGGTCCAAAGATCTCTTCTCGCGCCACCACATGTGCAGGCTGAACGCCCGTCATGAATGTTGGCCGGCACCAGTAACCCTTTACAGGAAGCGCTTGTTCGCTTGGTTGGCACACCGTGCATCCTTCGCTGCCACCAGTGGCGATGTATCGCTCGATGATTGCTAACTGTTGTTTGCTGTTGATTGCGCCGATATCTGTGTTCTTGTCTAGTGGATCGCCCACGCGCAATGTCTTCATGCGCATTTCCAGCTTGCGGGTGACCTCTGGCAAGATTGATTCTTCTACAAAGAGTCGGCTTCCAGCACAGCACACATGACCTTGGTTAAACCAGATCCCCTGAACAATCCCTTCGATCGCCTGATCGATTGCGGCGTCTGCGAAGATGATGTTTGCGCTTTTCCCACCTAATTCAAGGGTTAATCGTGTGCCGCGCGTTGCGCATGCCTTGGCAATCTGTTTGCCAACTTCTGTACTTCCAGTGAATGCAATCTTGTCAACGCCCGTGTGATCAACAAGTGCTTTCCCAGTCGCACCATCCCCAGTGACAATGTTCACTACTCCAGGTGGGAGTTCACACTCTTGCAGTATTTCCGCAAGGCGCATGGCTGTCAGCGATGTGGTCTCTGCTGGCTTCAACACCACTGTATTTCCACATGCAAGCGCGGGTGCAATCTTCCATGCCGCCATCAGTAGTGGAAAGTTCCAAGGGATGATTTGTCCACAGACACCGACTGGTCGTGGCTCGCGTGTTCCCGGCATGGCGTAACGCAATTTGTCACACCAACCGGCGTGGTGAAAGAAGTGCTGTGCGGCCAGTGGAATATCGACGTCGCGGCTTTCCTTAATTGGCTTACCGCCATCCATCGACTCAAGAATTGCTAGTTCGCGGGCGCGCTCTTGGATTCTCCGTGCAATCCTGTAGAGGTATTTCGCTCGTTCGCTTGCTGGAAGCTTTCCCCATGGCTTCAATGCTTTCCGCGCGGCGTTCACCGCTGCATCAATATCAGCGGCATCGCCACTGGCGATCTGTGAAAGCGTCACTTCGGTTGCGGGGTTGATCGTCGCAAAGTGCTTCTTGGAGTGTGGCTCAACAAATTTTCCGCCCACATAGAGCTGGGTTTGCTCGGGAATCACCACAGGAACCGTCTCGGGTGCGGGGCTGTATTCCCAGGTGGCGGGGGACGAATTTCCAGCAAGCGTGTCGGCCATGGATCCATCGTACTTTGTTGGCTCCTGAACCCCACCCAGCCCGCCAAACTGCCGCTGATTATTGATTGACGCCAACATGAATCGACTGCCGCCATTTGTACGAACACAAAGGCGAGGACCACATGATCATTGCCACACTTGCCTTCCTTGCTTCCGTCTTTCAGCCCTTTGGTGATGCCACGGTGGCACCAACTGGTACCACCCCAGAAGCAAAATCCACAGTCGCCCGACCAAAGGGTGCACCAGCACCTGGCACAGTGTTCAGGTTGTTTGGCGACGAGACCATGAAGCCCGTTCTTGAAAATGGCGAGTACCGCCTTCCCGAACTCGGCATGTTGGTGGAGGCCCCTCTACCAGAGGGCTACCCGGCACCAACGCCACCTGGCATGATTGAGCTTAAGACATATCCCACTGTTCGACGCGCTGAGTACAGTGCGAAGGGTTCTAGCAACTTTGGAATGAATGTTGGTTTCTGGCCGCTCTTTAACCACATTAAGAGCAGAGATATTGCCATGACTAGTCCGGTTGAGATGGACTACAAACCATCGGGCGATCGCACTCCATTGGCCCCGATGCAAGACGCGGAGGGTTCATGGACGATGAGCTTCCTGTATCGCAAGGCGGATCTTGGTCCAACTGGGGCGGATGGGCGAGTGAAGGTTGTTGATACACCTGAGGTCACTGTGATTTCCATCGGAATGCGTGGTGGATACGGAATGGGTGCGGTGAACTCAGGGATGGAGGCCCTTTCAACATGGCTCGCATCACAGTCAGAGTGGGAGGCGGTTGGCGACCCAAGAGGTCTGAATTACAACGGTCCACAGGTGCCTATGAAAAATAAATGGAGCGAGGTACAGATTGTCGTTCGTCGAAAGGATGCAACAATCACGCCTGCTTCCGCTGCCCCACCCGCAGTGCCCGCGACACCCCCAGCGCCTGTGGAGCCGGCACCGCCTGTTATCCCACCAGCACCCGTGGTGCAACCCCGCCTATGAGTGAGCCCTTTGTCCGGGTGGAATAGATAATCACAGCAACGCCAAGTAGCACCATGATGGCTGAGACCATCATTGGAACTGTGACCGACCCAACGGTGAACACCCCGTCATCTGGCTCGCGAAACTGCTCGCTGACATTACGAAGAATGCCATAAGCAATCAGGAATGTGCCTGTTAATGCTCCGGCGTGTCGTGGTTTCCACCAAACAATGATGAGTGCAAGCATCAACAATGGACCATCAGTCAATGCCTGAATGAAGTTGTTTGGATACCGCGCGGGAACAAGCGCTGCGATGTCTTGTATCGCCTGTGTGTTGCCCGCATACACCATCGCGTGCAGATGCTTGGCTGCCACATATGCATCTGGTGTTGGTGCCAATACAAGCGCTTCGTCTGGGTACTTAACGCTCCACCAAGGTGGTGCCGCCTGCATGGCGCCCGGCAACACTTTGCCCCAAAGTTCACCATTGACCCAATTCGCTAGCCGACCAAACATCAGGCCTGGTGGCGTCATGAACGCAGCTGTATCAACAAGCCCAAGCGACGAAATACCAACGCGCCGCGCAAACATAACCGTGACCGCCACCACACCAATGATCCCGCCGTGGCTCGACATGCCGCCTTTATGAATCTCTAGTAGCCCCCAAAACGGAATGTCGGTTGAAAATGTCCACAGTAAGAATTGGTCATACAGCAGAACGTGACCAAGACGACCACCAATGACCACACCGGCGATGCACCATGTCATGTAATCGCCCACCAGTTCTGGCTTCAATGGCGACCGACCAGTTCTCGCTAGCCAGCGCAGTAATTGCCACGCCGTAATAAACCCCAGCGCGTAGGAAATTCCATACCAACGGATACCAACAGTGTCGGTAAACCGCACAGCAAATGGACCCATGGAATGAACGATGCTGTCAGCAATGATCTGCACGCCGCAGAGTCTACGGAGGCGTACCATCGCATTGTGACTACTCCGCAAAATGCCAACGGATTACCTGAATTTGCACGATCTTCCACCAGTGGCGATCTAACGCCATTTATTGCCACACTCATTAGTGGTCGCACGCTCACACAAGATGAGTCGAAATCCGCCTTTGAACACCTTATGACTGGCGAATGCCACCCCGCTGAGATTGGTGCGTTGCTTGCATTGATGGCAACACGAGTGCCAACGGCTGACGAACTCGCCGGAGCGGCCAGTGTCATGCGTGCCAATGTTGATCGGCTTGATACTGGTGTTCCCACACATGAGTTACTCGATACCGCCGGTACCGGTGGTACTGCTAAGTTGTTCAATGTTTCTACCGCGGCCGCCATTATCGCCGCCGCCGCGGGTGCCAAGGTGGCGAAACACGGAAACCGGAGTCGAACCGGTCGTGGTAGTGCTGAAGTACTCATGCAACTTGGCGTCAATGTGGATGCTTCTCGGGAAACCCAACGACGATGCATGGAAAAGGCTGGTATTTGCTTCTGCTTTGCTATCCATCATCACCCCGCTACGAAACACGTTATGCCCGTGCGGAAATCGCTTGGTATTCCCACCATATTTAACCTTCTTGGTCCGCTTACAAATCCAGCCGGTGCTCAGAGACAAATAGTTGGCGTGTATGCGCCACAGTTCGTTCGACCAGTTGCGGATGCTTTGGCCAAACTTGGAGCAGTGCGAGCTGTTGTTCTACACGGCGTCGACGGACTTGATGAGTGCTCCATCTCCGCGCCAACCATCATCGCGGAAGTCCGAGATGGTGTTGTATCTGATCGAGTGTTGTCGACGGATGATCTTGGTGTAACCAACGCGCCACACTCGGCACTTGTTGTTCACAGTGTTGAAGATGCTGCTCAGTTGCTCACGGCTATTTTGAATGGATCTGATCGTGGGCCCTGCCGCGATATGGTTATTGCAAACGCGGGGCTAGCGATCATGGCGGCTGGTCTTTCAGACGACTTATTGTCTGGCATGCGCCGCGCTGGTGAAGTTATTGATAGTGGCGAGGCTGCGCGAACGCTTGAGCAACTGCGAGCCGCTTCGAATTATTGATTCTGTCTATTGGCAATTTCTCCGAAATCACTCGTGAAAAATGGCTGTCGTTCGGGATGTAGCGCGGGGCGTTTGTAGTGTCTGTTGATGGACACTGATATTCAGGAAACCGCACCCTCTGAACGGTGGCCCCTTGCGTTCCGATGTGCCATTGCGATGGCTGGCGGCGCGTCTGTTGCATGGGGCGTGCGCATGTTCTGCGGCAGCCTGCCGGATGAGCCTGTAATTACTGATGTTTCCGCGTGGCCACTAGTCGATGTCGTGGTTGTTTGCCTTGGTTTGGCATCTCTACTTGCGTCAGTGCTTGCTATCACGGCGGCGCGTGGTTTGATGCGGGATGGGCTCACTATGTTGGCCGTCATGCTGGCTGGATGTGCTTTGGCAACGATGTCGTCAGAGCGTGTTTCGCCGTTTCAAACAATGAAAGATCAGCCTGTCACCGTGACTGGCGTGGTTGCATCAGCCGTGCGGGTGGATGATGGGGGAGTAGATCGACTTTCAAAGTACGCCATCCGAACAGCTGCCCAGTCATTTGTGTTGTGTGTCGATTCTGTAGTAGGCATTGACACCGAATTTGATATTGATTCCAGGGTCCTCGTACGTGTTGCGGGGCTTGCCCCGTTGCCACCGCGTGGAACACGTGTGTGTGTTCGTGGTTGGTACGACGCGCCAAACATAACCCTTAACCCAGGCTCGCGCGGTGGTCCATCAACGGGAGTCATCTCCACTACGAGCGCTGCATTAATTACAACACTAGATACAAACGTGATTGATCGCTTCATGATTCGCATGCGCAACGCTGCCCATGCAGCACTATCACAAGCGATGCCTGAGTGGTCGTCACCAGAAAGCCGAGCTCTTGTCTCGGCCATGACTACAGGTGTTCGATTGCCTGGTCTATCCCGCCCCTCTGCTGAATTCCGCGCCGCTGGAATGAGTCACGTGCTGGCAATCAGTGGTTTCAATGTTGCTGTTCTGATTGCGGTTTGTGCTCGTGCCGCACGTTTGTTTGGTGCGTCTGCGTGGTGGAGATCTCTTATTGCCATTGGGGTTGCTGTGGCGTTCTTGGCTATCACCGAACCAGAAACAAGTGTGTTGCGTGCTGGGTTGGGTGCTGGAATTGCTTCGTTGGCATCAATTCGTGGCGGGCAGGCTCGAGGTCTTGGAACGCTTGGTGTTGTTGCCTTGATAACCATGTTTATCGATATTGATGCTGTTGCCGGTGCTGGCTTCCAATTGAGTTATGGTGTTGTCATTGCCTTGCTTGTCATTACGCCGCGTGTTCACCGTCGTTGGGATGAGCGTTTGTCGCGCTGGTGGCGATTGTTGCCATGGCCTTGGATTGCCAACAGTGAGGGTGCTTCACTGTTGCGATCTTCGGTGGCCGAAGCGGTCATTGCTGCGCTTGTTGCATGGACCGTAAGCACACCTATCGCGGTTTGGCATGCTGGGTCGATGAATGGGTGGGCGGCACCACTAAGCGTTGTAACAATGCCAGTAGCCGCCATGACCACCATTGCTGGTGTTGGTGCTGTAGTCGCTACAGACATAGCGCCGCCAGTTGGTCGTTTGTGTGGAAGCATTGCCACCACATGTGCATCT
>JBIKQN010000075.1:0-6761 GCA_044349615.1 Phycisphaerales bacterium | reverse complement strand
GAATACATCTATGGCACATCAAGTCTTACATTCTGCCGGCGCGCACGCTGGCTCACACGCTGGCGAAGTTCACCCCGAAGTGGGGCATGTCGTTCCCATTAAGTACCTCGTTGGTGCTGGCGCGGCGCTGCTTGTTCTCACGGTGATCACGGTCGCTGTGCGCTACATCGATCTTGGCGAGGCGAACCTACCGCTTGCTCTTGCCATCGCCGTGGTCAAGGCCACCATCGTGGCGTTGATCTTCATGCACTTGCGATGGGATCGTCCGTTCAACCTGTTGGTACTGATTGGATCAATCGTCTTCGTAGGCATCATGCTGGCCTTCTCGGCCATGGATGTCCACCAGTACTCGCCAACCATCTTCAACGGCAATCCGCCGGAAGCAGAGAGCGTGATGCAGGCCAATGCCCCAGGCGCCCCGGTTGCACAGTTTCGTTCAACCAATGGTGGTGTCGGCGACACCAACTGATCCGCGCGCCTCGGCGCGGATTCGCTGCCAAGGTGCCTGATGGCTATTAAGACCGCAACATTCATTGACCCCTTCGACAGTCCGCAAGAGCGCGGCGTTGCGGGGGTCTTTGGCATGTGGGTCTTCATTGCCGTTGTGGCCATGATCTTCTTGGCGTGCATCCTTGGATATCTGGTGGTGCGCTTCGATCAACCACCGGGACGCGAGTGGATGCCGGAGGGAACGCCACCGCTACCGCCCGCGCTTCTGCTCTCTAGCTTCGTGCTGCTCATTTCTAGTTGGACCATGCAGATGGCCGTGCGAGCCGCGCGTCTTGGGCAGCAGGCTCAGTTGCGGTATGCCATGGGAGCAACGCTCGGCTTGGCGCTGCTCTTTCTAGCCGTGCAGGGTCTTGCGTGGAATGAACTATGGATTCGTCACGCCACTATTGATAGTGGGCTGTACGCATGGACCTTTTATGTACTGACAGGGGTGCATGCTTTGCATGTCATCGGTGGGCTTCCTCCAATGGTGCAGGTCTTGCGCCGGAGCATTGAAGGGCGCTACACCCCAACGGACTTCACCGGCGTGGTGCTGTGTGCCATGTACTGGCACGCTCTTGATGTCATCTGGATGGTGCTCTACGCCACGCTATGGGTTTGCTCGGCATTCGCCTTGTAAGCGCTGAGGCGGGCAGCTGGGCAGCGGCGACGACAGTAGGTGGGGATTACCACTTCGCTTCGTGAGCAAACCAAAGTTGCGGAATGACGAGCGCGGGCTTCCCGTCGGATGCACGCACGAGCGCGGCAAGAGGCGCTGGTTGCACGGTTGCCTCAAAGTTCCGTCCGCCTACTTCAAAGTTCACTCGGTTGGACTCGCCTGCGCGTGTGGCGAGTTCAGCAAGTGAATACACCGCACGCGCATCGCCTTGCCGCACTTCGATGACAGCGGTCTTTCGTGAACGCGGATCGCCCTGGGCTGCTTCAGCGATGGCAACCGTGGGGCTTGTTGGCTCGCGGAGTGCGGGTACTAGGCCATCCACCGGGTAGTCAACACGCGGCGAAAGGTAATACCGCGCGTAACTGAATTCCTTGTACCGGCTTGACTGCAATGGGTCGCCCATGATGACGGTTGTGTCGGGCCATACCGCTGTCCACATGCGCCACGACGTGATATTGGCGTCAGGGAGCGGAGTCAGGCGCACGTCACGTTCTGCAGCCTTTCCAGCGATCGCCCGCATTCCAAGCTGACTCCACAGTGATGCGTTGGCACTGGTTGCACCCGGAGTAGTGCCCCCATCGGTTCCGACCGCGCGGTCGTACATCACTAGATTGCTGTTGTAGAGCAGGCCGCTCACATGGAAGGTGCGCTCCACGCCATCGATGCGTCGGTCAAAGATCACGAGGCTGTCGGTCAGTGGGCTGTAAGTCACGGCAATCGGCACGCCGCCGAGGGTGTCATTGATGACCTCGTGGGCGTTGAGTACAGCCAGTGGATAGGCGCGCGCTTCACCATTCACCACCACTCCGGCCACGCGATCATTGCTCACGACATATTTCGTGCGATGTTCTGCATTCCAGCGCAGCATGTCAGCGCTGCGCATCACTGCAGGCGCATCGAGTGATGGCAGAAAGTCACGCGGGCTGCCGCTACCAACAAGCACACCCCGGTTGGCACGGAGCGGTTCAAGCGTGAATCCATAGGCGGCGGGGTCATTGCCACTGCCGATCGGTCGGTCCCCAGTGAAGACGCCACTCAAGGCCCATGCCAAGAACCCGCAACTGATGGCAACGAACGCCAAGAGAATCCAGCCGCCTCCGCGAAGCGTCAAAGTTGGAAATCCTTGGGCATGCGGGGCATTCATTGCGTTGGCACCTCCAGAATGACAGCACCATCGACTGGTGTTGCCGTAGTCACCACGCTTCCGCGATCAATCACTAAAGCCGTCAAGAGCACGGGCAGATAGATGAGACTTGCAAAGAAGAGTCGCCGCGCACGTGCATCGCTGCGTTCAAGCAGAAATCGGAGTGAAAGCACTGAAATCCACAGTCCAGCTGCGATTGCCACCGCGGCATAGCCAAACCCAGCAATTCCCGAAAGTGTTCCTAGTAGCGACACGGGTACAAGCATGAGACTTGAGAGAAGGCATGCTTGACCAGTGGCGGTGCCATCTGGGTCACGCGAGGGAAGCATCACGAATCCACCCGCCATGTAATCCGCGCGATAGAGCCAAGCCAACGCCAAGAAGTGTGGAATCTGCCAGACAAACAGTATGGCAAACAGTGCCCACGCGCCGGGCGAAATGCTCCCCGTGGCGGCCGTCCAACCAATGACTGGTGGAATAGCACCAGTGACAGCGCCCACAAGAGTATTCAGTGTGGTGCGCGGCTTCAGCGGCGTGTAGAGCAACACATAAAGCAAGATGTTGATGCCCGCAAATGCTGCCGCCATGATGGTGGTTCCCATCGCAAGCACGGTGCATCCTGCATATCCAAGAAGTATTGCCACGGCGAACACCGTGGTCCTGCGCGCGTGTCCGGCTGGCAGCGGTCGGTTGGCAGTTCGGCGCATCAGGCCATCGCGCCGCATCTCGGCAACTTGGTTGAGCATGGCTGCGCTCGCCGCGGCCAGTGCGGTTCCAAGGCATGTCCATAGAAGGCGTATCCACCATCCGTCTGGATTCGATGGAGCGACCACAAATCCAACGGCAGCGGTGAGCAGTACCAACAGGCTGAGTCGAGCCTTGGAGAGTTGACTCCAGATCACCGTATTGCTTGGAGTAGGCGCTGCCCCGCTAGGAGTGGCCACTGAGGCCTCGGCACGGGCATCCTTGGTCGGAATCGCACGTGGCTGATCGCCTGGCGTGGCGGAGACGGGTATTGGAGTCAGTTCTGCAGACATCGGGGTCGGGTTCGATCCGCTGAGGGTCGAGATGAATAGCATAGGTCTCCCACTTCAACGGAGCCTCACCATGCATATGTTGCTTGCGATTCAGGATTCTGCCTCTGCAGCCGTACTTGTTGCTCCCGATGTTTCGCCAACACCCGCCGCTGCAGCGCCTTTGGGCATTGCCGCACTGATTCTGTTGATGGTTGTGGGAACTGGATTCGTGATCGGGTGGTCCCGCTGGGTGCGACCCATGAATCTGGCAATCGGCTTTGCTGTGACGGTTGCCATGTGGACGCTGAGTTACATCGCCTTGCTGCAGCCGGGGTTTGTGGCGGGCGAGGCGCTCTTCGTGGGGGCCCTAGTATGCGTTCTTCTTGGCGGCGTTGTTGCTGGTCGATATGCGCCCGGGCAAGCCAGTGGGCTGTCAGTGGGATTGGTCTCTGCAACCATCAATCTCATGGTGGTTGGTGCCTTCCTCCGCGACGAGCAGGGCGGCACGTCGGTGCGTCCAGCGGCCTACGTGATTGGTCTCTTTGCAGCGAGTGCTTTGCTGGGCTCAGTGGGTGAGCGTATTGGCAGTGCGCGGTCATCGACTCGGCGCCTGCCGGCACCAACCACGCTCCTAGGTATTGTTGCCACCGCCAACATCCTGGTGATGATTGTTCTTGGTGGACTCGTGACTGGATACGAGGCAGGACTTGCGGTGCCGGACTGGCCGAATAGTTTCGGTCACAACATGCTGCTCTACCCCGTGAGTGAGATGAAGGGTGGCATCTTTTACGAGCACGCTCATCGTCTCTTTGGAATGCTTGTTGGAGCGACAGTGCTTGCGTATGCCACCACTGTTTGGCGCAGCGCCACAAGCACTTTTGCCCGCACGGCAGTTGCAGTGCTGGTGGCACTCGTTGTGACCCAAGGAATTCTGGGGGGATTGCGGGTCACAGGAACGGTGACTTCAAGCATGAATGCAGCAGATCTGACACCCAGCACTGGCTTTGCCATCGTGCATGGCATGCTTGGACAACTTGTCTTTGCGCTGGCAATGGTGTCTGCATTTGCAGTGAGCGGTGCGTGGGAGCGCGCGCGCGTGGTGGTGCAAGGAGCTCGCACCATGCGACTGCTGAGTGGCTTGGCATTCCTAGCCATCGTTATGCAACTGTTTCTGGGTGCGTCGATGCGGCACCTGCAGATCCCACCGACAGGCCAAGATGGTGCGCAACTGCCTAAGTGGGCGATGCATGGCCACATCACCATGGCGGTCATCGCGTTCGTGGTGGTGTTGGTTGCCGGAATCCGTTGTGGGCGCGCTGTTGAGGCTCCGCCTTTACGCAGCGTTGGTAAAGCGGCCATGCACACCGTGGGTTTGCAGGTTGCCTTTGGAATTGCTGCACTCGTAGCGGTGCTGCTCCGCCGGGGCGAAGTTGTTCCTATCTGGGAAGTTCTTTCAACCACTGCGCATCAGGCATTGGGAGCAGTGCTTCTGGCGGAGGTTGCCGCCATGGCAGTACTGGCTCGGCGGACGATCACTGCGACTGCGTGACGGGCTTCAGCACTTCCTCGAGTGCCAAGACAGCGTAGAGAGTGACGAGTTCCGGCTGGCCCTCTTGCCAGCGGTCTGCGCTGTTCACCCAACTTCCATCGGTTCGTTGCGATGCCAGGAGGGCATCGGTCAGGTCATTGCGCCAATTGTGCGAAATAGTAGTGCTTTCCTGTGTCTTTTTGGAAGTGTCAGTGGCGCCCGCCGGCTCCGCACTGTTCGTCACTGTCACGCTGATGGCACCTGAAGCACTGAGCGCGCGGGCGGCTGCATGGAGGTAGTAGTACAGGCCCTGCGAACCAAGCCCAGGATTCTCCGTGAATGTCCAATGGGATCGAATCCAATCAAATGCGGCGGTGACGCGCGGGTCATCAGGAGCGAGTCCGGCATACAGCATGCTCTTAAAGCCTGCATAGGTCATGCTTCCGTAGCTGCGGAGTGCGCGCGTGTCGGGTGGCATCTTCTCTCCATATCGGCCCTCGCCGGCGAGTTCACTTGCGAAACTCTCACCACCATTCGCGGCTGTGTACGTAAAGCCACCATCGCTGGTCCCATGTTGCGCCCATGATGCATCATTTGCTTTGACATTCTGCGTGCGTTGCACGAACACTAACGCGCGTTGCACGGCTGGGTCGTCCGTAGACACGCCAGCATCATGCAGTGCATCAAGCATGAGTTGTGTGTTCGATAGATCTGGCCGACCATGTGTTCCGTACCCTGAGCCGCCAAACCAGTCTGCATTCGGGCTGATTCCTTGCGCTTGGCTCCACTGATTTTTTACAAGCCACAGGCGCACCGCCTCCATCTCAAGTGCAAGTGCGGAGTCTTGTTGAGCGGCCAGTCCCATCAGCACCATGCTGGCGACATAGTTTGCCAGTCCGCCTCCAAGGTCAGGCTGAAACGTGCCGCCAAGCTGTGTGCCTGCAGTCACGAAGGCGAGTGCGCGCCTGGCATTTCCATCTGTTTTTGCCGCACATCCAGCCTGTGCGAAGGCCTTCAGTGCAAGTGCTGTCACTGCATTAGAAACCGCTTTCGATGGCGAGCTCTGATCGGTCGCTTTAGCAGCGGCGCCTTCCATCCATCCGCCATTCGGCCCTTGTGTTGAACGCAAAAAAGCAAGACCCTTGCTCACAGCGATGTTGGCTGCAGCAAATCGCGCCGCATCCATCGGCACGTCCTCTGCACGATCTGCAATTCGGAGCACCACTGGCAATGGTTGAATGACGCGCAGTGGAAGACTCGGTGATCCAAGCTCGGTGATCTTCGAAGTGTTGACGCGCGTATCAGGAGGAATCGTTGTGGGTGCGAGTACAGCAGCGCGCACAGCGGCTGGAAGTTCCTTTGGTGTTGCATCGGTCACCGGCGTTGCTTGCAGTGGCGGTAGTGGCTTCTCAATCTTGACATAGATAAGAAAGTCAGATTGGCGCGCGGTGGTTGCAGCGGGCTGGCCCGGTGGAACGGGCTTTCTTGGATCAGGACCAACGCCTTCGAAGCGCAACGGTGTCAGAACCAGACCGGCAGCGTCGGGCTTGGCAGTCACTGCCACGCGCACCAACAAGCCATCCTCGGCACCAGACTTTTGGTCGAGGAGTTTGGCTTCAAGGCGCGGGTCAGTGCTAGTGACGGAATCAATACGTACACCGTTGGCGTGCTTGATCTCCACTTCAAATGCCTTGGTTTCCCCGGGCGCCATCACGCCCACATTCTCTCGGTACTGAGCAAAGCTGAAGTTTGGGCTTATTTTTGTGCATTCGTGACGAACCCTCATATCAATGAGCCGCGCATCGGCGCGATCGGTTTCAATCACTAGGTACTTGGGTACCTGTTCGCAGGGCAAGGCAGAGAAGTCATACCGAACACGATAACTTTCACGCGGGCCTTGCTCCG
>JBIKQN010000073.1:0-6766 GCA_044349615.1 Phycisphaerales bacterium | reverse complement strand
ATCCGTCACACGGCCATGTTCCATCACCACAATGCGATCGGCCTCAGCAAGTGTCGAAAGCCGATGCGCAATCACAATGGTCGGTACCCGACCGCGCCGCGCGCGCATGGCATTCAAGATGCGCCGCTCGGTATCGCCATCAACCGCGCTCAACGCGTCGTCTAGCAGCAGAATGTCCGCGTCGCGCACCAAGGCGCGCGCAATGGCAAGCCGCTGCCGTTGGCCGCCAGAAAGGGTGATGCCGCGCTCGCCGATCACGGTTTCCCAGCCGCGCTGGAAACGCAAGACAGAGTCATGAATTGCTGCAGAATCTGCGGCTTCGGCAATTGCCGCTACCGGCAGTTCCGGGCGCACAATGGCCACGTTCTCACGGATCGATCGTGAATAGAGAAACGGCGGCTGCAACACGCTTGCAATGCGCGATCGGAGTAGCGAACGGTCCAGCGAGCGAATGTCCGTCCCGCCGATCGTGATGCGCCCCGATGTCGGCTCATGGAATCGCAGCAGCAGGGCGGCAAGCGTGGACTTGCCACATCCGCTCGGACCCATGATCGCTACTGTCTCTCCTGCGCCCACCGTCAGATCCACGCCATCAAGCACCGTGTTACCGCGTGGATACGAAAACCGCACGCCCTCAAATCGAATGCCGCCAGACGGCAGCACCGCGTGCGCCGGAACGGTGTCACTCGCCGAACGCGACGCGTCGCCCGCCGCTTCACCACGCGCCTCACCACGCGCCTCGCCCCGCGTCTCACTCCGCGCCTCGCCCCGCGCCTCACCCTGCACCTCATCCCCCGCATCTTCCGCCGCTGGATCCATGATGGCATGCAGCCGTTCAATAGCCACCGCCGCCTTGCCCAGGTCAGCAAGCATGCGCCCCAAGTGCCGAATCGGCCAGATGTACATATTGGTTGCAAACAGGAAGAAGAAGAACTCACCGGCGCCAAGTGAACCGCCAGAAACCAGCGTGAGTCCAACCACCAATACCAGCAGAATCTGCGCTAAACACGTCACATCACTCAGCGCCCAGAACTGCGAAAGTCCGTCAAACAAGCGAATATCAGCATCGCGATGCGCCGCGTTCCGCTCACGGAACTCTTCGCGTTCAAACGATTGCCGGCCAAACGCGCGCACCACCCGGATACCTGCAATGTTCTCTTGCGCCTTGGCAGTCAGTCTTCCCTCGGCCTCATCTTTCGTGCGGAATCGATCACTCACCGTGCGGAAGTACAGACCAGCGAAAGCAACCACCGGAATCGCCAACACTGTCGACGCAATAGCCATGCGCCAATCAATGGCAAACATCAGCGGTATAGCAATGAGTAACAGCAGTATCGCTCTGCCCATTTCCGCAATCTGATTGGCAAGCACGTTCTGCACCGTGTCCACATCACTGGTGGCGCGCTGCAGCAAATCCCCACTTTCATTTGCATCAAAGAAGGGCACCGGTAGACGCACCAGCCGCGCATGAACACGCTCGCGCAGTCGCCGCACGCTGCGCTGCGCCGCACGCGCGGTCATCCATCCGCGCAACACATTCAAGAGTCCCGCGGCCACCGCTGCCACCGCAATCACCACGCCCGGCTTCCAGAGGTCCGCGCGCACCACATCCGCGCCGCCCAACCTCTCAATGATCCACGCGCTCATGGCGCCCATGCGCGTGCCCGGCGCCGAGAACACGCCGTCAATGACAGCCTGCGGAACCAGCGGCACCACGTAGGAAAAAGTCGCTGCCAACGCTTGCACCGCAATCGCGCCTGCATAAAGCGGACGATCAGTGCCAAGCACAATCCACAGATCGCCCAAGCGTCCAAGAGCGAACGAAGGCTGGCGCTTGGGGATATCCGTCATGAATCATTACTCATAAGCGGAACCACTCCAGCGTCGTTTATCGCGCAAACAGCAGTCAACTCACGGCGCAGCGATACCAAACACCGCACACTCTCCCAAGTCTTCCGCGATCCGCAACAATTGGTTGTACTTCGCAGTGCGATCCGTCCGCGCCGGTGCGCCAGTCTTGATCTGCCCGCAGTTGGTTGCCACGGCAAGGTCTGCAATCGTGGTGTCCTCAGTCTCACCAGAGCGATGCGACATGATCACGCGGTAGCCGTTACGCGTTGCCATGTTCACGGCGTCGAACGTCTCAGTGAGCGTGCCAATCTGGTTCACCTTCACCAGAATTGCATTGGCACAGCCTTCCTTGATGCCGCGCGCTAAGAACTCCGGATTGGTGACAAACAAATCGTCGCCGACCAACTGCACCGTGCTGCCAAGCGATTGCGTCAAACTCTTCCAGCCCTTCCAATCATCCTCGGCAAGACCATCTTCAAGCGAACGAATCGGCCACTTCTTGCACCACTTCTCCCACATGGCAATCATGTCATCGCTGGACGCCACGCGCTTGGGGTCACTCTTAAAGAAGCGATAGCCCTTCTTCTTAACGGCCTTCGCCTCATTGGCAAGCTCACTCATAGCGGGGTCGAGGCAGATAGCAATCTGCCGACCAAGGTCATAACCAGCCTTCTTGACCGCTTCCGCAATCACTTCGCATGCAGCCTCATTTGACGGCAGGTTGGGCGCAAATCCACCCTCATCGCCGATAGCCGTCGAGAGTCCCTTGTCATGCAGCACCTTGCGCAGCGTGTGATAGCACTCGACGCCAGCGCGCATCGCGTCATGGAAGTTACTGAAGCCAAACGGCTGGATCATGAACTCCTGGAAGTCGATGCTGTTGTCTGCATGCTTGCCACCGTTAATGATGTTGAGCATCGGAGCTGGCAGGCGTCGTGCGCCCGCGCCGCCAAGGTAGCGCCAGAGTGGCATGCGGCACGCAGCGGCCGCCGCGTGTGCGGAGGCCATGCTGATGCCAAGGATCGCATTGGCGCCCAACTTTGACTTGGTGGGCGTGCCATCGAACTCAATCATCGAATGATCAATCGCGGCCTGATCGCGCGCGTCCATTCCCAACACCAATGGCGCTAGCCGTGTGTTGACATTAGAAACAGCTTTCAGAACGCCTTTACCCATCCATTGCTTCTTATCTCCGTCGCGCAGCTCCACGGCCTCATGTTCGCCGGTGGATGCACCGCTCGGAACTAGCGCGCGACCGAACGCTCCGCCTTCCAAGCCAACTTCGCATTCAAGCGTTGGGTTTCCGCGGGAATCAAGGACCTGACGGGCGTGGATGGATGTGATTTCAAACATGGCGTTCGCTCCTGAGGTTGGTTGAGTGGGGAGTGTACGGAACGGTCGAATTGATGGCGTCCCACACATCACGGACCACCCAGCTCATGGCTTCCATCGCGGCGTCGGTTCGGCTTGCCAAGTGCGGGGCAAGGTGGGCGTTGGGGAGTCCAAGCAGCGGATTGTGAGCGTCGATTGGCTCTGGCTCATGAACATCCAGGATCGCTTGTGCCGCCGGGCATGCACGCAAGTGCGTTGCAAGCGCAGCGTGATCAATCACAAAGCCGCGGCTTGTGTTGATGAACAAAGCATCCGGCTTCATGGCATTGATGAGCATTGCACCAACGAACCCGCGATTCGAAGCGCGACCATCAATATGCACTGTCACCACATCGCTTGTTGCAAAGAGTTCCGCCGCGCTCACCGGGCGCGCGCCACGCCATTCGGACTCGGGTACCTGCAGCACATCATGAAAGACCACATCAAACCCGATCGCCCGCGCAACATCAGTGACTCGACGACCAACGCGCCCGAATCCAAGGACGCCCATGCGCAGCTCGTTCATCTGCCGGTGCGCCACTACTTCTTCGCGAATCTCATTCCACCGAGCTTTACTGACAGGCGCGTCAAGGAAGAGCCGTGGCCGCAGTGCATCGCATACCAAGCAGGTGACATACTCAACCACCGCCTGTGTGTTGGCATCCGGCGTGTTGAACACACGAATCCCCCGGCGTGCACAGGCGTCTTGGTCAATATTGTCGAGCCCAACACCAGCCCGACCGACGGCTCGCAGTGCCGGAAGCCGGGCGAGCAGGGCATCATTCACCTGTGTGTAGGTCCGCACCACCAAGGCTGCAGCGCGCGGGGCGGCTTCGGCAAAGGCCTGTGACTCGGTATCGGCAACCACCAGTTCGGCACGGTCGGCAAGCCACTGGGCCGCCGCAGGGGACAGGTGTTCGGTCTGGATGACGGTCATGCGGGCGCTCATGGCCGGAAGGCTACGGCAAATACCCCTATGAGCCCGAGAACTTGCAAACTTTGTGAACTTTGCGGTTGCAGCCCGTCGTAGTGAGAAGCAATACTTGTCCTACAGTTATGGCGCGGGTACGCGTCGAAGTCATCAAGCGCCCACGTCTGCCTCCACTGCCGATTCGAAACCCCTCATATGCGAATCACAACACGCGCCATCGCCTTTCTAGCAACCGTTACTGCCGTGGCATCCACGCCTTCGCGGGCAGATGAGATCGGGCACGATGCATTGGTGGCGCGCCTTGGTCTCGCCACTCCGACCGGCGCAAATGTGGGCATCGGTCAAGTAGAGGCATCGGAGTCCGCGGGCAACTTTGGGCCCAATCGCACGCTTGCGGAGTTTGCGAGCAAGGTATTCACGGACATGAGCGGAGCATCTGGCTCAAGTGGCCATGCAACCTTCGTTGGCCAGAACGCCTACGGATCAACATCGAGTATCGCTCCCGGGGTATCGAACATTTGGGTGTATGAAGCTGGGTCGTTTGCTCAAACGGCCAACCTGAACTTTGGAAACAGTATTCAGACGCCGCTGGTCGCGCCAACCTCGCCAGTGCCGCTTCGTATCTTCAATCACAGTTGGATTGGTTCGTTTGGCAATGTGGCCTTCGATAATGAAGTGCTGCGGCGTGCGGATTACTCAATGAACCGGGATGGAACCCTGTTCATCTGCGGTGAGAACAATGGCGCTGGCAGCGTGATGAATTCACTGATGTCTTGCGGCTACAACGGCATTGCTGTTGGCCTGACATCGGGTGGTCACAGTGCTGGTGATGTGAGTACTGGCGTCGATGGTTCAGGGCGGATGAAGCCAGAGTTGGTTGCGCCCGGGCAGTTCACTAGTTTCAGTACGCCTGTTGTGTCTGCCGCTGCCGCGCTCATGTACGAGACAACGAGCGTGGCTCCCTACAACGTGAACGCTGTGCGCCGCAAGGGTGTCACCATCAAGAGTGCCCTGATGTGTGGAGCCACACACGCCCCCGGGTGGCAGAACCAGACGCCAACCACTGGCGTGAATCGCGGAATCACCACAAAGCCAATCGACCCCGTGTTCGGTGCCGGAACGGTGAACGTGGATCGCGCACACCGCATTCTGACTGCAAACGAAGCCTTCCCATCAGCCACCGCGCTAGGCGCAGCCACAGCAACCGCGCAGCCACTGGTGTGCTGGGACTATGACGTCTATGTGGCGGCCATGCAACGCCACTACCGGATCGATCTTCCGGCTGCCGCTGATGTATCGGCGCTCGTGACTTGGAACCGTGCGCCCTCAACATCGTGGACATCGGGCTCTGCCCCGGCTGTCTTGAACTTGCGTCTTGAACTCAAGAAGATCGTCGATGGCGTACCAGTATCAATCACTGGCGACGCAGGCATTGGGGTGTATGCCGGTGGCAATGTCCTGAGCGCAAGCGCGGTTGACAATGTTGAGCACCTGTACATCAAGTCGCTCGCTGCCGGTAGTTACGTATTGAGCGTGACACGTGACGATGCACTGTCGTCCGTGGCGGCTGCAGCAGTGACTTGGTTTGTTGATCTTCCTCCTGTCTTTGGGGATGTTGATGGAAACGGAGTCGTGAACGGTGCTGACCTGGGGCTGCTCCTCGGCGCATGGGGAACATCGGGTCCTGGCGACCTGAACAACGATGGCGTTGTGAACGGGTCAGACCTTGGTGCGCTCCTCGGTGCTTGGAGCTGAGCAACCGACCTCCATGGGTCGCGCCTAGACTGCGGTTCGGATGCGATCCTCATGGCGACAAACCTTCCTCTTAGTTGCAATCGTCGCGGTCCTGGGCGTGGGTTTGGTCTATCCCATCATGCTGACGGTGGGCGGCGCGTTTCGCACGAATGATGGGGGCTTCACGCTGCGGCACATTGCGGCGGTCTGTGAGGATCCAAGCACCCGCCGCGGGCTTGTGAATTCCACGCTCATTGCAGCCATCACCACCACCATCGCCATCCTGATGGCGCTGCCCTTGGCGGTGCTTGGTGCGCGGTACAGCTTTCCAGGCAAGACCTTTCTTGGCGGACTTCTGCTGTTGCCGCTAGTGTTGCCTCCGTTTGTAGGCGCGATTGGCTTTCGCCACATCTTCGGTCGCGCGGGTGCGCTCAATGCTGCACTTGGCGTCGACATTGATTGGCTCGGCAAGGGTGGCATGTGGGCGATCGCCGTGATGCAGGCCATCAGCCTGTTCCCCATCCTTTACCTGAACATCGTGGCATCACTTGCAAATATAGACCCCACCTTCGATGAAGCGGGGCAGTGCATGGGCGCCAGTCCATGGACGCGATTTCGCCGTATCACGCTGCCTTTAGTTCGACCGGGCGTCTTTGCGGGTGCAACCATTGTCTTCATCTGGAGCTTCACTGAGCTGGGCACTCCGCTGATGTTTGAGTACTACGACGTCACCAGCGTGCAGATCTTTAACGGCATCAAGGAAGTGGAGGCGAGCAGTCGCCCGTACGCGCTTGTGGTCGTGATGTTGACCTTCAGCATTGGCTTCTACCTCCTGGGCAAATTGACGCTTGGCCGTTGTTCGTTCGCCATGCAGTCGAA